>NZ_JBFRFD010000589.1:0-2055 GCF_052114645.1 Arthrobacter sp. 2YAF22_2 | reverse complement strand
CCTGGTGGACCGCATGCGCCGCGAGTTCAASGTCGAGGCGAACGTGGGCAAGCCCCAGGTTGCCTACCGCGAAACCATCAAGCGCGCTGTGGAGCGTCACGACTACACGCACAAGAAGCAGACCGGTGGTTCGGGTCAGTTCGCAAAGATCCAGATCGCGATCGAGCCGTTGGACACCTCCGAAGGCGAGATGTACCAGTTCGAGAACAAGGTCACCGGCGGCCGCATTCCGCGCGAATACATTCCGTCGGTCGACGCCGGCATCCAGGATGCACTGAACGACGGCGTCCTGGCCGGTTACCCGGTTGTCGGCATCAAGGCCACGCTGATCGACGGCGCGTACCACGATGTTGACTCCTCGGAAATGGCGTTCAAGATCGCTGGCCGGATGGCTTTCAAGGAAGCCGCACGCAAGGCGAACCCTGTCCTGCTCGAACCGCTGATGGATGTCGAGGTCCGCACCCCTGAGGAATACATGGGTGAAGTTATCGGTGACATCAACTCCCGCCGCGGCCAGATGCAGTCCATGGAAGATGCCCAGGGCGTCAAGGTCATCCGCGCGCACGTTCCGCTGTCCGGCATGTTCGGTTACATCGGCGACCTGCGTTCGAAGACCCAGGGCCGCGCTGTGTACTCCATGACGTTCAACAGTTACGCGGAGGTCCCGAAGGCAGTAGCCGACGAGATCATCCAGAAGAGCCGCGGCGAGTAGCCCCCAGGGCTACCCGCAGCAGCGACAAAAAACTCGGGTGCGGTTCCTCAATAGGGACCCACCTGGTGCAGGCGGCCGGTTTCCGGTTAGATGCAGTCCGGACTGCTGTAGTCCGGTCAAGCCGGGCACCGGCCGCCAGCACGACCAGGCACTAGGCACTAGTATTAGTTCCTGAATCAGCAATTTCACCAATCCAAAGCCCCCCAAGTAGACTTGCTGAAGTTTCGGCCGCGACAAGCGCGGGCGGAGGGCAAGTCATTTGAAAACGTTCTAGGAGGAACCTGTGGCAAAGGCAAAGTTCGAGCGGACTAAGCCGCACGTTAACATCGGCACCATTGGTCACGTTGACCACGGTAAGACGACGCTGACGGCCGCCATTTCCAAGGTGCTGTACGACAAGTACCCGACTCTCAACGAGAAGCGTGACTTCGCGTCCATTGACTCTGCTCCCGAAGAGCGTCAGCGCGGCATTACCATCAACATCTCGCACGTTGAGTACCAGACCGAGAAGCGCCACTACGCACACGTAGACGCCCCCGGTCACGCTGACTACATCAAGAACATGATCACCGGCGCTGCTCAGATGGACGGCGCAATCCTCGTGGTTGCCGCTACCGACGGCCCGATGGCTCAGACCCGTGAGCACGTTCTGCTCGCCCGCCAGGTTGGCGTTCCCTACCTGCTGGTCGCGCTGAACAAGGCTGACATGGTTGACGACGAGGAGCTCCTCGACCTTGTCGAAATGGAAGTTCGTGAGCTGCTCAGCTCGCAGGGCTTCGACGGCGACAACGCCCCGGTCGTTCGCGTTTCGGGCCTGAAGGCTCTGGAAGGCGACCCGGAGTGGGTCAAGTCCGTCGAGGACCTCATGGCTGCCGTCGACGAGTCCGTTCCGGACCCGGTTCGCGACCGTGACAAGCCGTTCCTGATGCCGATCGAAGACGTCTTCACGATCACCGGCCGTGGCACCGTTGTTACGGGCCGCGCCGAGCGTGGTACCCTCGCCATCAACTCCGAGGTCGAGATTGTCGGCATCCGCCCGATCCAGAAGACCACGGTTACCGGTATCGAGATGTTCCACAAGCAGCTCGACGAAGCATGGGCCGGCGAGAACTGTGGCCTGCTGCTCCGCGGTCTGAAGCGCGACGATGTCGAGCGTGGCCAGGTTGTCGTCAAGCCGGGTTCCATCACCCCGCACACCGACTTCGAAGCCAACGTCTACATCCTCTCCAAGGACGAAGGCGGGCGTCACAACCCGTTCTACTCCAACTACCGCCCGCAGTTCTACTTCCGCACCACGGACGTAACCGGCGTTATCACCCTGCCGGAAGGCACGGAAATGGTTA
>NZ_JBFRFD010000588.1:0-2056 GCF_052114645.1 Arthrobacter sp. 2YAF22_2 | reverse complement strand
CTCCTAAGTGTCAAGCCGCAGTTCGATGGTGTCTGGTGTTCGGGGTGATGTGCTGGCGGCCGGGGTTGAGGAGGAAATAGACCTCGCGGGCGAGGTATCGCTTCAGGCAGCGGATGATTTCCATTTTGGAGTGTCCCTCAGCGGTCTTTTTCGCGACGTAGGTTTGTGTTCTCGGGTCGAGCCTGATCCGGCTGATGACCGCGAGGTGCAGGGCGCGGTTGGCTTGCCGGTCGCCGCCGCGGTTGAGCCGGTGCCGTTGCGTCATTCCTGAGGACGCGGGCAGGGGTGAAACGCCGCAGAGCATCGCGAATGCGGCTTCGGACCTCATCCGGTCGGGGTTGTCACCGGCTGTCACGAGCAGCTGTCCGGCGACTTCGATACCGATGCCTACGCGTTCGAGGAGTTGGGGTGCGAGGGCTTCGACGATGGGGTTGATGAGCTCCTCGAGGTCGGCTATCTCGTCGGTGAGCTCCAGGTAGCGGCGGGCCAGGGACTTGAGCGATACCCGATAGGCGGTGACGGGATCGGTCGCGTTAGATACGTCCGGCCGCCACGCAGCGAGGGTGCGGATCAGCTGCATCCGGGTCAGGTGGCGGACCTGGTCGCGCAGTTCCTCCGGCGCGGAGACAATCGTCATCCGAAGGAGTTGCAGGGCGCTGCGTCGCTCCCGGACTGCGTGTGCGCGGGTCACGCGCAGCACGCGCAGGGCTTCGATGGCGCCGTCCTTGGATTTCGGGATACTGGTGCGTCGGCCGTGTAGTGCGGCGCGGGCTGCGTTGATCGCATCGAGATCGTCATCCTTGCCTTTGCGGCGGCGGTCGGACCGGTCGGGCCGGTCGACCTCCAGGACCATGACGCCGGCCTTGGCAAGGTGTCGGGTCAGGCCGGCGCCGTAGGATCCGGTGCCCTCGACGCCGATCCGGGCCAGATCACCGAACTCGCCGATCCAGGCGAGCAGCGCACGGTATCCGGTGCGCGTAGTAGGAAAGCTTCTGGTGCCCAAGACTTTCTCGCCGGCGTCGATGACGGCGGCGACGTGGAGTTCTTTGTGCGTGTCGACGCCGGCGAAGACGGGCGTCTGGTCCGGGTTGTTGGTTGCGGGTGTTCTGGTCATGTCGTTTCCTCCGGTTCATCCGGTCTGCAAGGGCACGGCCCCGCGCATCGGCCCACCGGCGGACAAGACAGTGATGAGCACCTGTGGCGCAGGCTCTCCTTAGGTCACTCCGGCGGCGAGGCGTGGTGCCTCACCGGGTACTCCCGGGGACTGACAGATCCGGGGAAAGACAACGGCTGTCGATCGGAGTGAGAGTCAAGAACCACGGGGGCACCCGGCACCAGCATCCTGCCGTGTCCGTCGCTGTGCGAGTCAAGGACCCCGGGAATACCGGTACAGCCAGTCTCACTGTCCGAGTGCACCACCGTGCCCGCCGGTTTCCGGAGGGCCACGGCGTGGTCCAGGGCGGCGACGGCCAGGGACGCTTTCATCCGCCCGTCCATGGAGTACCCGACGATCCGGTTCGAAGGCAGGTCCTTGATGGCGCACAGGTACAACTTGCCCTCCCCGGTGTGGTGCTCGGTGATGTCCGTGAGCCATTTCCGGTTCGGTGCCGTTGCGCTGAAGTCCCGTTCGATGAGGTCATCGTGGACCGGCGGGCCGGCCTTGAGCCCTGACCGGCGCCGGCGGTGGATCACCGAGAGGATGCCGTTCTGGGAGCACAGCCGCCAGATCCGGCGTTCACTGGCCCCAGTGCCGGGACCGGCGTTGATCTCATCGGCGATGAACCGGTATCCGAAGGCAGGATCGTCGCGGTGGTGATCGATGGCGGCGTTGATCAGATGCGCTTCTTCCCAGTCCCGGGCCGGGACGGGGTTGGCGGCCCACTGGTAGTAGGCCTGTCTGGAGAAATTCAGTACCCGGCAGGACACTGCCACGGGAACCCTGATCGGGGCGTCCCTGGCAGCCAGCTCGCGGACCAGCGGGTACATCATTTTTTTGGATTGATGTCCCGGGACAAGTAGGCCACGGCACGGCGCATGACTTCGGCTTCCTGTTCCA
>NZ_JBFRFD010000587.1:0-2066 GCF_052114645.1 Arthrobacter sp. 2YAF22_2 | reverse complement strand
CTATTATTGAGGATGGGAAATTAAGTAAGGAGGATGTGGTTCTGTGTCGAGGAAAATCATTCTATCAGGCTGGGAGCTAATTATTCATCTATTGTTGTCGTTTGTCGGTATACTAGCGGTTGGCTCTCTACCAATTCTATTCAAAGGGCTTTCAATAGATATTCCAGGGTATTTTAGTAGTATTTATAACATTTGCGAGAAGATAATACTACATGCTTCATCTATGCAGTATGGTCTGAAGATTAAAAAGGATTTGTTCCCACAAATATTTTTTCACTATAAAGAGACGATGGTTATACTCTCAATTTCACTGATTGTTTCATTAATAGTGTCATTTATACTAGTACACGTAATCTTAAGGGTTAACGAAAAATGGCAGAATAGGATTAAAGAATTCATGTTATTTCTTCAATCTTTACCTGACATATTGTTTATTGTTGGTTCCCAATTGCTGGTGGTATGGATATTCCAGAAAACTGGTGTTATGGCAGCACAAGTAGCAGGAATTGGAGACCAGAAGGTGCGACTCTTACCAATTATCTGTTTTTGTATACCTACCGTTATCATGTTTGTTAAGTTCTTACTTCTAAGATTTGAGGATGAGTTGAGAAAGGATTATGTATTGTTCGCTGCTGCAAAGGGGATGGATCGTCTTCATATTTTAAACCGCCATGTACTAAGAAACGTACTATTAAGCACTTTGTTCTTTGTAAAAGCTAATATATGGTTTATGCTCTCTAACTTATACATAATAGAATCGATATTCAATACTCTTGGATTCTTTGTATTTATTAAAACTTATCAAAGTATAGAGGTTTTTACGGTTGGATTAATGTTAATCTACTTACCAATATTCTTGATTTTTAAATGTTTTCATTGGGTTGTACCTACTGCGATGAAGGAGAAAATTTAATATGTGGAGTTATTTAAAGCACGATAAAAGGTTCTGGTTAGGTGGTTCATTTTTAACAATATTAATGGTCCTAAGTATAGGAAATACTATTTTTAATGATGGGCATATACACCAAGTAATCCTTCAATATGATAAAACTGGTTATCCTGAAGTACCTCCATTTCCACCTTCAATGCAATTTTTATTTGGTACCGACAGATCAGGGTACGACTTACTCAATTTGATAATTGAGGGGGCTAAATGGACTATTGGGTTTGCAATAGTAGTAGCCATTTTACGTATGATGCTAGGTATCATAGTTGGTTTTTTACTTGGTGCATATGTTAAAAGAGGTTTTAAAAAAATAGAAGCATTTTTTGATAGTTTTACAATCGTACCAATGGTTATGATTTGTTATTTTATATTATCAGAAGTACTTATTTATGAAAATGGAACGATACCGGCTCCATTTTACCAAAGACTCCTATTCCAATTGGCTGTGATTGTTCTTTTAAGTGTTCCAACTCTATCATTATATGTTGCAAATGAAGTAAGAAAAATGCAAACCGAAGAGTTTATTGAAGCCGCAAAGATACTTGGCGGCGGAAAATTATACATTGTTATTAAGCACATTCTTCCTCACCTAATTCCAACATTTATAATTATGCTTATGCAACAATTCGTACAAACACTAACATTGTTGCTTCATTTAGGTTTACTAACTTTGTTTTTTGGTGGAACTGTTCTTTATGGTGATGATGCTGATTCGGTAACACATGAGTGGACTGGGTTAATTGGGAAGTACTATCCTTCTCTGTCTTCAGATACCTGGATTCCAATGGTTCCGATAATCCTCTTTAGTTTAACTGTTCTGGCTGCGAATAAAATAACCGATAGTATTCAAGATTCTTTAGAAAGAAACAGAACTGGCCGTATCTCTGTTAAAAATACTAATAAGAGTGTTTTGCAAGTACCTGATAATGAATTGTTTACATTCAAACATCAAGCATAAACACGGACTTTAATTTTCACTTATAAAGGTATCCCCACATACCCATTAACTTAAGGGTCCAAAGTGGGGTTCCACCGCATTTCGGAAAAAAACCACGTTAAGAGTATGCGAGATTTTATACAGTTTTTTGGCTAATTCAGTAACAAACGAGAACCCTAAAAC
>NZ_JBFRFD010000586.1:0-2067 GCF_052114645.1 Arthrobacter sp. 2YAF22_2 | reverse complement strand
ACGTAATACTGATGCACCAATTCTCGAATCTCATCGCGGCTAATACCTCGCGGACCAACAGTCATGGCTACTCCTGCTCCTCTTCAATCACTGACTGACTCACAACCAGCCTGACGTAGAGGGGAACCGCCGGAGCTGCGGGAGCGTCGGTGTGGAACCTTTCGGTTCTGCGGGAGCGTCGGCTTGAAACCTGTCGGTTCTGCGGGAGCGTCGCGATTTGTCCTTCGGACCGAAAGCCAGCACGGCTGCGACCCCCTTGTAGAGTTGTTGCTCATGGATAACCTCTTCAGCCACGCTGCGGCAGCCCCGGAACCCGAGCGCTCCGGGGAGCTGGACCCGGTTGTGTGCACCGTCGTCGTCCCCGGCACTGTCGCGAGGGCCTTCGTCGGTTTCACCGAGCACACCCACCTGTGGTGGCCGCTCGAGAGCCACAGTGTCTACGGCCCTGGTTCTTACGTGGAGTTCGAGGAAAACCTGATTGTTGAAACCGCTGACGACGGCCGGACCGCCATCTGGGGGTCGATCGACGACTGGCAACCGCCCTTGTCATTCCATGYCAGCTGGCACCCCGGTAGCCAGGCTTTGTGGTCCACCGAGCTGCGGGTTGCCTTCCGGGCGGTCGAGGGCGGCACGGAGCTGCGGTTGGTGCACAATGGCTGGGAAGGCGCCCAGGACCCGGCCGCCGCGCGTGCGGAGTACCAGCGGGGCTGGCCCGGCGTGTTGCAGCGCTTCGTCCGGTTCATGGGAGGCGTGGCCGATTAGCCATCGGCACCTAGACTAAGGCCGGAATTGATCGCCGGATTCGACGAAGAACTGGAGAGCGCATGCGCGGCATTGTGGAGGAGCTGACGTCCGACCTTGGCGAGGAGAGGGTTGCCGTGGATGCGGCCACGTTGGCGGCGTACGCGATCGACCGGGCCCCGGTCCTGGACTACCAGCTTCCGGTCGCCGTCGTGCGTGCCGAGTCCGTGGCTGACGTCCAGGCGGCCGTCCGAGCCTGCGCCGCACGCCGCGTGCCGCTGGTGGCCCGCGGCGCTGGAACCGGGCTCTCCGGCGGAGCTCATGCCAGCGAGGGCTGCGTGGTGCTGAGCCTCGAGCGGATGAACCGCATCCTGGACCTCAACCCGGACGACGAGACCGCCGTCGTCGAACCCGGCGTTATTAACGCCGAACTGAACGCGGCGGCGGCGCTCCACGGGCTGATGTACGCCCCGGACCCTGCCAGCTACAAAATCTCGACCATCGGCGGCAACGTCGCCACCAATGCCGGCGGACTGCGCTGCGCGAAGTACGGCGTCACCCGGGACTCGGTCCTGGCACTGGAGGTCGTGCTCGCGGACGGCACCCTTATCCGCACCGGCCACCGGACCTTCAAGGGAGTGGCTGGCTACGACCTCACGGGGCTGTTCGTTGGATCCGAGGGGACCCTGGGGATCGTCGTCGGGATTACGGTGCGGCTGCGGTACCTCCCGCAAGAGGTGCACACGATCGCCGCGTTCTACCCGGACTTCCGCAGCGCCGCTGCGGGCGTTCTCGCGGTGGGCAAGGCGCGGATACAGCCGGCCATCATGGAACTGCTCGACGGCGGTTCACTCGCCCAGCTCGACGACGTCCACGGCTCGGAACTGGCCTCCCGAGGCGCCTCATTGTTGCTCCTGCAGACCGACGGCTACGGGGCCGCAGCCGAAGCCGCCGCGATCCGGCCGCTGCTCGCCGCCGGCGGGGCCGTAGTGACCATGGAGGCAGACGCCGAGGCCGAGCGGCTCGTGGAATTGCGCCGCAACAGCCGCGGTGTCGAGGTCGACGACGAGTACCGGGTGGGCGAGGACGTGGCCGTGCCCCGGTCCCGGCTGGTGGACTATGTCGCGGAGCTGGAGGCCATTGCCGCGAAGCACGCGGTCAGGCTCAAGGTCGTGGCGCACGCCGGCGACGGGAACCTGCATCCCACTTTCTGGGTGGACCGGACCGGCACTGGCATGGACACTGCGGCCGCGGACCGCCTGGGCGCTGCCCTGGACGACTCCGTCACGGTGGCCCTCGCGATGGGCGGCACCATCACCGGCGAGC
>NZ_JBFRFD010000585.1:0-2073 GCF_052114645.1 Arthrobacter sp. 2YAF22_2 | reverse complement strand
GTGCTGCTGGCGACAGATCCCGCCGTCGTACTGCTCGACGAACCGATGGCCGGGGTGGCGTCGGGGGACGTCCCGTCCCTCAGCGCGATCATCCGGAGCATGCACCGGGACCGCGGCTGCACGGTGATGATGGTGGAGCACCACATGGACGTCGTCCTGGGCCTGGTGGACCGGGTGGCCGTGATGCACCACGGCAGCCTGCTGGCCCTGGACAGCCCCGACGCCGTCATGGCCGACCCCACCGTGCAAAGCGCCTACCTCGGAGAACCTGTATGAGCACCGCAGCTGACCACCGGGGCACCGAAGCCCCGCCCATCCTGAGGCTCGAGGGCCTGTCTGCCTCGATCGCCGGCCAGCAGGTGGTGGAGAACGTCTCCTTCACCGTCCCCGCCACCGGGATCACCGCGCTGCTGGGCCGTAACGGCGTCGGCAAGACCAGTACCCTCAAGGCGATCATCGGCCTGATCGACCGCAGCGGTGCCGTGGAACTCGATGGCGAGCGGATCGAAAAGGAGGCGACCTTCAAGATCATCCGCAGCGGGGTCGGCTACGTCCCCGAAGACCGTGAGGTCTTTGCAAAACTCACCGTCGCGGAGAACCTCAAGCTGGCAGAACGCGACGCCGCCCCACGCCGGCAACTGGTCGAGGAACTCTTCCCGGACCTGTTGGCCCGGTCCGCGCAGATGGCCGGCACGCTCTCCGGCGGCCAGCAACAGATGGTCTCGCTGGCCCGCGCCCTGCTGAACACCAACAAAATCCTGCTGGTGGACGAGCCCACCAAGGGGCTCGCGCCCAAGATCGTCGGCGAGGTGGCGGAGACCCTGGCCGAGGCGGCCCGGACCGTGCCGATCCTGCTTGTCGAACAGAACCTGCACGTCGTCCGCCAGCTCGCCGAGGGCGCCGTCGTGCTCTCCGGAGGCCGGGTGGTCCACACCGGGCGCGCCCTCGATTTCCTCGACGACGCCGACCTGATCCAGCGGCATCTGGGCGTGTCTGCCGACGCCGCCCCGGCCGCCAGCACTGCCGGGACACCCGTCGAGAAAGGCGCCGCCCTGTGAGCACCGTCGTCCTGCTGCTGTTCACCGGCTTCGGCCTCGGTGCCCTGTATTTCCTGGTGGCCGCCGGACTGTCCCTGATCTACGGGCTGATGGGAGTACTGAACTTCGCGCACGGCGCGTTCCTGACCTTGGGCGCCTTTACCGGCTGGGAAATCGCCCGCCGCGCCGGCTCCGATAACTGGGGAACGTTCCTGCTGTCCCTCGTAATCGGGGCCGCAGCGGGCGCCGCCTTCGCCGCCTTCACCGAGTTCGTCCTGATCCGCCGGCTCTACCAGCGGCACATCGAGCAGGTGCTCGTCACCGTGGGACTCTCGCTCGCCGCGGTGGCGCTCTTCGACGGCATCTGGGGCACCGACCCGGTGTTCATCAAAAGCCCGGCCTGGTTCAAGGACACCACCGAAATCCTCGGCGCCCGGATCCCCAACGACCGGTTCGTCTGCATCGTCGCGGCCGTCATGGTGCTGCTCGCCATGGTGTTCTTCCTGAAGAAGACCCGCTACGGCATGATCATCCGCGCCGGCGTGGAGAACCGCTCCATGGTCACGGCCCTGGGGATCGACGTCCGCAAGGCCTTCACCCTCGTCTTCACCATCGGCGGGGCCGCGGCCGGCCTCGGCGGAGTTCTCGCCTCGCACTACTTCGGCTACGTATCGCCGATGCTGGGCGGTTCCCTGCTGATCTTCGCCTTCATCGTTACGGTGATCGGCGGGCTCGGCTCGCTGACCGGCGCCGCCATCGCCGCCGTCGCCGTCGCCGTCCTGCAGCAGTTCGCCAACTTCTACCTCGGCGGCACCGGCGACTTCGTCGTGGTGCTGGCGCTGGCGCTCGTGCTGCTGTTCCGTCCCACCGGCCTGCTCGGGAGAACCTCATGACCACCGACACCGATACCTCCAGCACCGACGACACGGCCAGCGCAGGCCGGTCCGCCGCGCGGGGCGGCACCGGCCGCCGGTCCGGGAAAACCACCCCCGGGTACAACGACGCCGGGGGAGCGCCGGGCGCCACGCCCCGCGGC
>NZ_JBFRFD010000584.1:0-2089 GCF_052114645.1 Arthrobacter sp. 2YAF22_2 | reverse complement strand
TGGCAGAACGGCGGCACCACCAGCGGCGGCAACGGCGCCGGACTCTGCGAAGCTTGCAACCACACCAAAGAAACCCCCGGCTGGACCGCCCAGCCCCTAGTACCGACGCGCGGACACCGAAGACACACCCTCCAACTCACCACCCCCACCGGCCACAGCTACCACTCCACCGCACCGCCCCTCCCCGGAACTGGTGCCGAACGACCGTCTCCACAATGGGTCGGGCGGGGCGAAGCGGCTGATCAGCTGGCGCCGCCTGAGGGGCCGAAACTCAAGTGGAAACTAAGACATCGGGCAAAGCTGGCGATGGGCGCACGACTGGCAGCGAGGCCTGCGGCCTAGGAGGGGCTCCCCTCCGGACGTCCGCCCTCGGACCCGTCCCCCTCAGGACCCGCGCCGGTCACGACGGGATTGGCTGCGTTGTTTGACCATTCCGAGAACGACCACGGGTAGAGGGCTGCAGGAAAGCCAGCGATCTCCAGAGCCGCGATCTCGTGGGCCGCGGTCACCCCAGAGCCGCAATACACGGCTGTCGGCAGCCCCGCTTGCACGCCCAGGCCGGTAAATCGTTCGCGCAGGCTCGCTGCGGGGAGGAAACGCCCGTCATCCGCCAGGTTCGCGGCCGTCGGGGCACTGACGGCGCCTGGGATATGTCCGGCGCGCGGGTCCACGGGTTCGATCTCGCCGCGGTACCGTTCGCCGGCACGGGCGTCCAGAAGCAGGCCCCGCCCGGACCAGGTGGCTGCCTCGACGGCACCAATCACCGGCATGGACCCTTCGGCCAGGACGACGTCGCCGCGCTCCACGGCCGATTCGCCGCTGTCGACGTCGAAGCCGGCGGCGCGCCAGGCGGCTAGACCGCCGTCGAGCAGACTGACCGCGGGGAACCCGGCATCCCGCAGCATCCACCAAAGCCTGGCGGCCGCAAGGTTGCCGCTGTCGTCGTACGCCACCACCACGTCCCCGTTCCGGAGCCCCCAGGAGCGTGCGGACAGCTGGAACTCTTCCAGCGGAGGCAGCGGGTGTCGTCCGCGGCTTGGATCCGCCGGGCCGGCAAGTTCGGCCGCGAGGTCCACAAAAACCGCCCCGGGGAGGTGCCCCTCCAGGTAGTGGTCCCGGCCGTACGGGTCGCCTAGCGCCCAACGGACGTCCAACAACACCGTCCGTGCGCCGGAGTCCATCCGGTCCTTGAGTTCGGCAACAGTCAATAGGGTGTCCATCCGCCCACTCTAATCGTGGGCCTGCACCGCCGCAGGTAGGCTGATGCGGTGACAAACTTGCACCAGCAGGACCGGGTTTGGGCCGACGAAGCCATCCGCCGGATCAACGCCGAATACAACAGATCAGCCGACACCCACCTCTATTCGGTGCCCCTGCCGGAGCGCTGGGGGGTCCAGCTGTACCTCAAGGACGAATCGACGCACCGCACGGGCAGCCTCAAGCACCGGCTGGCCCGTTCGCTGTTTCTCTTCGGGCTGGTCAACGGCTGGATCCGCGAGGGCACTACCATCGTGGAAGCGTCCAGCGGCAGCACGGCCGTCTCCGAGGCCTATTTTGCCCAACGGCTCGGACTGCCGTTCATCGCCGTGATGACCCGTACCACCAGCCGCGAGAAGATCGCGCTGATCGAAGAGTACGGCGGCACCTGCCACCTGGTGGACCACGCCTCCGAGGTCTACGCGGCTGCCGAGGACCTGGCCCGGAGCACCGGCGGCCACTATATGGACCAGTTCACCTACGCCGAGCGGGCCACCGACTGGCGCGGCAACAACAACATCGCCGAGTCCATCTTCGGCCAGCTGGCGCTCGAAGAGCACCCGGTCCCGCGCTGGATCGTGGTGGGGGCCGGCACCGGCGGCACCAGTGCCACGATCGGCCGCTACCTCCGCTACCAGCGCCACGAGACCAGGCTCGCCGTCGTCGACCCCGAGAATTCCGCGTTCTTTCCCGGCTGGCTGGCGAGCCGCGAGGGCAGCACAGCGCCGCACGCCCCAGCCCAGCCGTCACGGATCGAAGGCATCGGCCGGCCGCGGCTGGAGCCGAGCTTCGTGCCGTCGGTGATCGACCACATGATCCAGGTGCCCGACGC
>NZ_JBFRFD010000583.1:0-2097 GCF_052114645.1 Arthrobacter sp. 2YAF22_2 | reverse complement strand
GATCGCGGGGGAGTGCTAAGCGACCTCGTCTTCGGGCCGGGGACGTTTTCATCCATTTTTCCCTACTCCGACGGCAACGACTGATTCTCGGCGTCTGCCATTCTAACCGCCACGCGCGCCGCAGCCATCTACTTCGTCATGTGATGGCGAAGAATTGCTTGACCCAGCTCCGCAAATAGCCCCTGACCGCTACCGCAGACGGCAATGAGGGCGCAGCCGCTTCGCTGCCGGTGACGCACCTCGCCCGCCGATTGGTTTACCGCACGAAGCGTTCCCGGTCATTGGTCCCTGAAGCAGTCCATCTTCACGCTCCGGGTGAGATGCGCGGCTCAGCCCGTATCGAAGGACGCCCCCGCACAGGCCGGGGGAGACCGTTGGGCGGGGGCGTCTTCGAGATAGTCTCCGAATTGGGGGGAATCGGAGACTGCTTAAATGGTCAGCCTGCTTATCTTTTAAGTCAAGCTGTGATGGCCAGGGCGAGGCCCGCGCCCACCCCGGTTACATGCCGCATTGGGTGAGTCGGTTACACGCCGCCCGGATACTCCTGCGGCCTACCGAAGCAGTTTTCCATGAGGACTCTGCCGGTCCGTCCTGTGGGGTGTGTTCGGATTTCAGGCAACTCTTTCCGGCGGTCCAGAGCCGGAGAGAATACTCACGGGACGACTTTACCGCCCGCTGCCTGTGCCCCGGGGCCGGTGATTGGTCCTGCGCGTGCTCATGGTGACGTGGCTCCTCGGGGGATCGGGAGAGCATAATGTCACCGGGGACGAAGCCCCATAGGGGTTTTCGTCGCTTCGGGCGTCACCGCTCGAAGCATGAGAGCTGCGCCGTGGCGTGAGGCGGCGAGGAAGCTGGGAAATGTCGACTTCAGCGGATGTTCAGGTGCGCCGGGTTTATGACGGGACCAGGGACGATGACGGCGTACGGGTTCTGGTAGACCACATCTGGCCGCGCGGGATGACCAAGGCCAAAGCGGCACTGGACGAGTGGTGCAAAGAAGTCTCCCCATCGACGGAGCTGCGCAAATGGTACGGCCACGACCCTGCAAAGTTCGACGAATTCGCAAAGCGATACAAGGCCGAGCTTAAAGATCCTGCCCGGGCGCAGGCGCTTGACCATCTGCGCGAACTCGCCAGGGGCCGGCGGCTAACGCTGCTGACGGCAACCAAAGCCGCCGACATCAGCGAGGCCCAAGTCCTGGCCGACCTGATCGGACTGTAGCCACCACACGTCCGGCGCACTCGAAAGGGGGGCGTCGGGAAGGACACGATCAGTGACCGGAAACGGGATCCTGCGACGGGCCGGAGCTCATTCCCGTCATGCGGTGGGCAACCGACGGCGTGAGGATCGTGGTGAGGACGAATCCTGGCCACACTCTTTTTTGGCCCTCACGGAAGCGCCTTACGCGGGCGGTCGCTGCGGCACCGCGTTTCTAAACTCGCCCTCTGCTCGCGTCAGGTTCCGGTATGTCATCGAGAAGGACGACTGCACAGCCAGCACTCTCGACCCCACYGGGCACGAGAAGGCCACCAGAAGATCATGGCGTAGCGCTGGGCCGGTTCACGGAGGCGGAACAGCAAGTGACTTGGCCAGGAACAGATCTGGGGCCGTGCCTGCCCAAGTCTCACTTGCCTCAGGCAGGCAAGACGAACCAAAATCCCAGCTAGTTACCGCCTGTCCGATCGGATGACCAGCGGCTACCGCTCGGGACGACCCAGCAGGTAGACGCCGAAGGCGTAGCTGCCCAGGGCAATGGCGAAGAGCGAGGCCATGATCATCGAGCTGAAGTCCTCACCGTAATTGAGGAAGCTGCCACCATTGAAGCCGGCTCCGAGTACGCAGACGAATCCCACCACCGTCGTCGTTACGGCCGCACGGTCGTGGCTGCCAATCGATAGGAGGAGGGCAGCCAGCGAGCCGAGGACGAGAAGCAGGCCCAGCCCGGCGTGCAAAGTGAGCCACAGGCCCCCGCCATCCGTGACGGCCCAACCCAGGCTCTGGAAGACCCCGCTGAAGTATTCCGGCGGCTTGGCGCCGGGATGCGACTCAGGGATCTTGACGAAGAGGTTGACGACCATGCCTAAGAGGTACTGGGCC
>NZ_JBFRFD010000582.1:0-2110 GCF_052114645.1 Arthrobacter sp. 2YAF22_2 | reverse complement strand
CTCCAGCTCCACGGCGTCACCGTGGACAAGGACCCAGTCACCGGTGACCTCACGCTGGACCCGACTAACGCCAAGACGGCCTCGCACACCGCCATCGACGCGCACGCCGGCGATTCGCGCATCCCGATCCTGCTGTGCGGACCCCTGATCCATGCCATCGGCGAGGCCTTTATTCCGGACCTCGGCGGCTGCAAGATCGGCGACCGTCCCATTGACTACCACCTCAACGTGCTGCGCCAGTTCGGCGCCGTCGTGGAGAAGCGGCCGGGCGGCATCCACATCTCCGCCCCGAACGGCCTCAAGGGCGCCAAGATCGCGCTGCCCTACCCGTCCGTGGGAGCCACCGAGCAGGTTCTGCTCAGCGCCACCCGCGCCGAGGGCATCACCGAGCTGACCGGCGCGGCCACCGAACCCGAAATCGTGGACCTGATCGCCGTGCTGCAGAAGATGGGCGCCATCATCAGCGTCCAGACGGACCGCACCATCCGGATCGAGGGCGTCCACGATCTGGGCGGCTACAACCACCGCGCCCTCTCCGACCGGAACGAATCCGCGTCCTGGGCCTCCGCCGCCCTGGTGACCCGCGGCGACATCTTCGTCGAGGGCGCCACGCAGCGCGACATGATGACCTTCCTAAACACGTACCGCAAGGTGGGTGGCGGGATGGACATCGGCGACGACGGCATCCGCTTCTACCACCCCGGCGGCAAACTCAACCCGCTGGTCCTCGAAACCGACGTGCACCCCGGTTTCATGACCGACTGGCAGCAGCCGCTCATCGTCGCACTGACCCAGGCCGAAGGCGTCTCGATCGTCCACGAGACCGTCTACGAAAACCGCTTCGGCTTTACCGACGCCCTGATCCGGATGGGCGCAAACATCCAGGTCCACCGCGAGTGCCTCGGCAGCGTCCCGTGCCGCTTCGGCCAGCGGAACTTCCTGCATTCGGCCGTCATCTCCGGCCCCACCCAGCTCAAGGGCACCGACATTGATGTGCCGGACCTGCGCGGCGGCTTCAGCCACCTGATCGCCGCCCTGGCCGCCACCGGCACCTCCCGCGTGACGGGCATCGACATCATCAACCGCGGTTACGAGCGTTTCACCGAGAAGCTCGCCGGCCTCGGCGCCGACTTCGACATCACCACGGCCGGGTAGAGGTCCACGTGAAGGAATCGGCCAAGAGCCACCTCAACTTCGCCATCGCCGCCGGCGTCGTCCGGCCGGTCATGAACTTGTTGATGAACAAGAAATGGGAGGGGCTGAAAAAGCTCCCGGCCGGCGGCTTCATCGCCGTGCCCAACCATTGCACCGAGATCGATCCGCTGGTGATCGGCCACATGCTCTACAACCAGAATCGGATGCCCCACTTCCTCGCCAAGGGCAGCCTGTTCAAGGTCCCGGTGCTGCGCGCGGTGCTCCGCAACACCAAGCAGGTCCCGGTGGAACGCTCGACGTCGGGCGCCAACCGTTCGCTGCAGCTCGCCAAGGAAATCGTGGACGAGGGCGGCGCCATCGTGATTTATCCGGAGGGGACGCTGACCCGCGATCCGGATCTCTGGCCGATGAGGGGCCACACCGGGGCGGCCCGGATGGCATTGCAGAGCGGCATCCCGGTGGTCCCGATGGCCCACTGGGGCGYGCATGAGGTCTTCCCGCGCTACGCCAAGCGCTTCCACGTCTTCCCCCGCAAGACTTCCCGGGTGCTCGTGGGCGACCCGGTGGACCTGAGCGCCTTCGCCGGGCGCCCGCTGGACAAAGCCACGCTGACCGAAGCAACCAACGTGATCATGGACGCCATCACCGAACTGCTGGCCACGCTCCGCGGGGGACAGCCGCCGCTGGTGCGTTGGGACCCGTCGGAGCACAACCAGTCCAGCCACGGCCGCTTTGTCGAGCGCGGCGGCGAGCCCGGCACCCCTGCGGACGGTGCCAAATGACGGCAGAACTCGCGGGCCCAAGTTCCGCCGGTTCGGCCGTCCGCGTCGCCGTGCTCGGCGCCGGCTCCTGGGGGACCACCTTCGCAAAGATCCTCGCCGACGCCGCCGAAGCGTCCGACGTCGACCGCCGCATCCGACTCTGGGGCCGCCGCGCCGCCGTCGTGGACCAGATC
>NZ_JBFRFD010000581.1:0-2113 GCF_052114645.1 Arthrobacter sp. 2YAF22_2 | reverse complement strand
ACATGGACGTCATCGCGGACGGCTTCGATTACGGCAACCATGCCATCCGCCGCGTCCAGGAGAGGCTGAAGGACGCGCTGGACCCGAACGGGATCCTGTCCCCGGGCAAGCAGGGCGTCTGGCCCCGCCGCTACCGCGCGGTCGAAGCGCAGGTGCCGGACGGCGTCGCGGTCTCCGTC
This sequence comes from Arthrobacter sp. 2YAF22_2, assembly GCF_052114645.1. NCBI lineage: Bacteria > Bacillati > Actinomycetota > Actinomycetes > Micrococcales > Micrococcaceae > Arthrobacter > Arthrobacter sp. 2YAF22_2. The sequence continues at coordinate 1,934 of NZ_JBFRFD010000581.1, read as the reverse complement.
CTGGAGTAGGGCGGCTGTCGACAAGACCTGCAGACTGTCGCGGGACGGGAAGACAAAATGACAAAAAGGGCCGGACGCTGGTGGAAGAAACCAGCGTCCGGCCCTGTTCGCTTGCGGAATCCGGGCGGCGGACTAGGCGCCGCTGATATTGACCGCCACGGACTTGACTTCGGTGTAAGCCTCCACGCCTTCGCGGCCGTTCTCCTTGCCCCAGCCAGACTGCTTGAAGCCGCCGAACGGCATATTCGCATCCATGCCGCCGGCAGCGTTGACCCGCACATTTCCCGCCTTGATCCGGCGCGCGAACTGGTGGGCCCGGGAGACGTCCTTCGTCCAGATGGTCGACGAGAGGCCGTAGATCGTGTCATTGGCCCGCGCCACGATGTCCGCGACGCTGTCTCCATCCCGGAAGGTTGCCGTGGAGAGCACGGGCCCGAAGATTTCCTCGCGGACCACCCTCATTTCATGGGTCGTGTTCCGGAGGATGGTCGGCTGGATGAAGAAGCCATTTCCCGGGACTGCCGCACCACCGGTGACCAGTTCTGCGCCCTGCTCCCGGCCGCTCTCGATGTAGCCGAGGATGCGCTCGCGTTGCTGCGCGGAGATCACCGGGCCGAGCTGGGCCTGCGGGTCGATCCCGGCGCCGATCCGGAGCGCCCCGGCCCTGTCCGCGATCCCGGCAATCACCTCATCCGCCACGGCCTCATGGACGTAGAGACGGGAGCCGGCAGCGCAAACCTGGCCGGTGTTGCCGAAGATACTCATCGAGGCGCCATCGATGGCCCGTTCGAGGTCCGCATCCGGGTAGATGACCACCGGGGATTTTCCGCCGAGCTCCAGCGAGACGCGCTTCAAATTCCCCGCGCAGGAGGCCAGCAGGTGCTTGCCCACGGCCGTCGATCCGGTGAAGGAAATCTTGTCCACGAGCGGATGGTCCGCGATCCGCTGGCCGGCAACCGCACCGAGGCCCTGGACAATGTTCAGCACGCCGGGCGGGAATCCCACCTCCAGGGCCAGCTCGCCCAACCGGACTGCGGTCAGCGGTGTAAGTTCCGCGGGCTTGAGCACGACAGTGCAGCCGGCGGCCAAGGCAGGCGCCAATTTGGCCGCCGTGATGGCCAACGGGCTGTTCCACGGAACGATCAAACCAACGACGCCGATGGGTTCGCGAAGGGTATACGCGTGCCACTCGCCTGGCAATGAGACGTTGCGGGTCTCGCCGTTTAGCTTCGTCGCCCAGCCCGCGTTGTAGCGGAACGACTCCGCGGCCCCGCCAATTTCGAAGGCACGGGCAATGCCAAGCGGCTTTCCTGTGTTCAGCGTTTCCAGCAGGGCCAGCTCGTCGGCGGCGGTCTCGATGGCCTCGCCGAGCTTCCAGATCAGCCGGCTCCGCTGGGCCGGGGTCATCGCTGGCCAGGGACCGGAGTCAAAGGCCCGCCGGGCGGCCTCGACGGCCCGGTCGACATCCCCCGCGGTCGCGGAGGCAGAGTCGACCAGCTGTTCGCCGCTGGAGGGATCGATGAGGGACAAGGGCTCGGCGCTGCCTTCCACCCATGCGCCGTCGATGAGCAGGCGCAGCGGCCTGGCCAAAAGGTCCGGGCGCGCAGGCGTGGAGAGGGTCTGGGTGAGGGGCATCGTTGGCTTCCTTCCGGGAGGCGGATTGCGTCGCATCTCAAACTATGTCTTCTGTGATGGTTGCCACATCGTATCCACCAAGATACATTGTTCTAGGAATTATGCATTTATTTCTAACCTTCGTATCGGGCCTGCCGCCCAATCGACCAGCAAGCATTCAGGCGCCACGGGCTCCGGGTTCCCCGGCACGGGCGCCAGTACTCAATGAGGAGATTCTGGATGGAAGAGCACAAGCGTTACTCACTGTTGGCCAAGGTCCTGACGCCGGCCGTTGCCGGACTTACCCTGCTGTCGTTGGC
>NZ_JBFRFD010000580.1:0-2118 GCF_052114645.1 Arthrobacter sp. 2YAF22_2 | reverse complement strand
CGACTACACCGTTCTGCCGCGGAGTTGATGCTAACGCGAGTTCGATGGCGAGGATGCGGCTAATCGCGCCGGCGGAGCCGTTCCAGGGCCGCGGCGCGGTCGGCGTCGTTGGTGCTCCCGTCGACCGCAACGGAGGCGATCCCGGCTCGGTTGAACACCCCCGCCATGTTGTGGGCATGCTGGACCGAGACGCAGAAGCCGATGGCCCGCATCTGGTCGGTGCTGGTGACCTTGTCGCGGAGCTCGCGGATCACCTTGGCGGCGCGGGCGTCGTTGCCGGTGTACAGGTTGTTCAGCTGCGCGGTGTCGTAGTTGCCGCGCTTCCCCTCCAACTTGCTGAGATCGACGTCGTCCGAGACGCCGAAGTAGTGGATCGGCACCAGCGGGTCGGCGTTCAGGGCGTCCCAGAGGCGCAGTTCGCCGGCGGTGCGGCCGTTGAAGAACTGCTTGGCGACGCCGTCGCCGCGTTCCGGCGTCGCGGTCAGTCCGAGGAGCTGCTGCGGCTGCAGGTGGTACAGCAGCCGGCGGTAGGTGGGCGCCATGGCGTGGTGGAATTCATCGATGACGACGACGTCGAAGAAGTCGGGTGCCAGCTTGTCGGTGCCGAGGGAGGAGAGCGACTGGACGGACGCGAAGATGTGCTTCCACTCCGTGGGTTTGTGCTCGCCGACGTAGAGTTCGCCGAAGGCGCCGTCCTGCATGACGTCGCGGTAGGTGCGCGTGGCCTGCTTGAGGATTTCCTGGCGGTGGGCGACGAAGAGCAGTTTCAGGTCCCTGCCGGCCGCTTCGCAGAGGCGTTTGTAGTCCAGCGCGGCGATGACGGTCTTGCCGGTGCCGGTGGCGGCGACCAGGAGGTTGTGGTTGAAGCCCTTGAGCCGTTCGGCTTCGAGGTCTTCGAGCATCTCCTCCTGGTGCAGGAAGGGCTGGAGCTCGAGGCCGGTGGCTGCCCCGGGGACAGCTGTTCGCCGGCCGCCGTTGCGTTCCAGTGCGGCGTCCAGCTTTTCACCGTCGCGTTCCGGGTCGTAGCTTTGGAACGCGCGCTGTTCCCAGTAGCTGTCGAAGGTGACCTCGAACTTTTGCAGCAGGGTGGGTGTTCCGACGGAGCTGAGCCGGACGTTCCAGTCCAGGCCGTCCAGGAGCGCGGCCTGGCTGAGGTTGGAGCTGCCGACGTAGGCGGTGTCGAAGCCGGAGTTGCGACGGAACAGCCAGGCCTTGGCGTGCAGCCGGGTGGCCTGGGTTTCGTAGCTGATCTTCACTTCGGCGCCGTAGCGGTTGACGAGTTCGTCGATGGCGCGGCGTTCCGTAGCGCCCATGTAGGTGGTGGTGATGACGCGAAGTTTGGCGCCGCGCTCCTTGAGCTGTTGGAGTGCTGGTTCGAGGAGCCGCAGTCCGGTCCACCTGACAAAGGCGCAGAGCAGGTCGACGGTGTTGGCTGATTCGATCTCGGTTCTGAGTTCCGCGGCGAGGTTGGGATCGTCCTTGCTGTTGGTCAGGAGTGCGGAGTCGCTCAGTTTGGTGGTGGGACGGCGGAGGTTGCGGCGCTTTAGCGTCTCCGGGCGGTGGAGGGAATGGAGCTGGGTCGGACCGGGGGCGATGCGGTCCGAGGTGTTCAGTTCCTGGAGGAGCTTATTGGCGAGAGCGACGCGATCGGCGGGTTTGGCTGCAGCGAGGGCTCGCCGGACGGCGTCTGCTACGTGGCGGGAGAGGATGTCCGGGGAGTCGTCGTCTTCGATTTCTGCGAAGACCGGTTGAAGGTCTGCTTCGCTGTTCAGTTGTTTGCCCAGCGCGTCGGTTTTGAGGAGTTCGTATAAGCCCTCGGGCAGCTGCTCCGCTGCCACTCCCCCAATGGAATTAGTCACTGCGCCAGGCTATGGGGTGTAAGCGACAATGACGAAAAGCCAAGTTGTCCTGGAGGTCACCTAACATGGGCGGATGACCATCTCAGTGGGGGAACTCTTCGACAAATGTGCACTGCATCCGGCCGGCGTTGTGAAATGGGGTCAACAGGTTCCGCTGGACGCGCCAGGCGTTTATGTGGTCGCTTCAACACCCGACATTCATGACTCCTTGGGGGCGCTTCGGAGCTACAGTCACAATCCCGCGGCACTCGATATACTG
>NZ_JBFRFD010000579.1:0-2123 GCF_052114645.1 Arthrobacter sp. 2YAF22_2 | reverse complement strand
ACTTCGTCGAGCCCGTCGTCGGCGGCGTCGGAGATGATGGCGTCCAGCAGCGGGATCAGCGATTCGCCGCCCTCCAGCGAGAAGCGCTTCTGACCGACGAACTTCGTCTGCAGGAAGGTCTCGAAAGCCTCCGCCGCGTTGAGCTTGGAGACGATCCGGAGCTGTTCGTCACGGCTCGGCTTGGAGTAAGGGTGCTCAAGCTGGTCTTGGAACCACTTGCGCTCGGCCGGGTCCTGGATATGCATGTATTCGATGCCGGTGGTGCGGCAGTACGCATCGCGCAGGACGCCCAGGATGTCGCGGAACTTCAGCATCGGCGCACCGCCGAAACCGCCGGTGGGCCACTCGCGGTCCAGATCCCAGAGCGTGAGGCCGTAAGTGAGGACGTCGAGGTCCGGGTGCTTGCGCTGGACGTATTCGAGCGGATCCGTATCCGCCATCAGGTGGCCGCGGACTCGGAAGGAGTGGATGAGCTGCTGGATCCGGGCGACCTTGTTGATCTCGTCCGCCGGGTCCACCTGCAGGTCGAGGCTCCAGCGTACGGGCTCGTACGGGATGCGCAGCGACTCGAAGATCTCGTCGTAGAAGTTCTGCGCGCCGAGCAGGAGCTGGTGCACCAGCTTGAGGAACTCGCCGCTGCCGGCACCCTGGATGACGCGGTGGTCATAGGTGGAGGTCAGCGTGAGCACCTTGCTGATGGCGTTCTGCGCGATGATCTTCTCGCTGGCGCCCTGGAACTCGGCCGGGTAGTCGAGTGCGCCGACGCCGATGATGGCCGCCTGGCCCTTGGAGAGGCGGGGGACCGAGTGCACGGTGCCGATGCCGCCGGGGTTGGTCAGCGAGACCGTGGTGCCGGCGTGGTCGTCGGCGGTGAGCTTGCCGGCACGGGCACGCTTGATCAGGTCCTCGTAGGTGTGCCAGAACTCGGAGAAGTTGAGGGTCTCCGCCTTCTTGATGTTCGGGACCATGAGCAGGCGGCTGCCGTCGGGCTTGGGCATGTCGATGGCGATGCCGAAGTTCACGTGCGCCGGCTGGACGGCGACAGGCTTGCCGTCGACGACGTCGTAGTAGACGTTCATCGAGGGGAACTGGGCCAGCGCCCGGATGACGGCATAGCCGATCAGGTGCGTGAAGGAGACCTTGCCGCCGCGGGCGCGGGCCAGGTTGGAGTTGATGACCACACGGTTGTCGATCAGCAGCTTGGCGGGGATGGCCCGGACGCTGGTCGCGGTGGGCACCTCGAGGCTGGTCACCATGTTGGCGGCAATGGCCTTCGCCGGGCCGCGCAGGACGGAGACAACGTCCTGCTCCGGGGCGGTGGGAGCCTTTGTGTTCTTGGGCAGCTGGGCCGGGATGGGCTGGGTGCCGGCGCCGGGTTCGGCGTTCTTCGAGCCGTCGCGGGCCACGGTTGCCGGGGCCTTCTGGGGAGCGGCGGCGGGGGAGGGTGCGGCTGCGGCGGGGGCTGCCGGCGCGGGCGCCGGGGCGGCAGTCGCGGCAGGGGCTGCGGCGGCGGGGGCCACCACCGGGAGCTCACGGGTGGAGGGGTTCGCGACGGCAGTAGCCGAGGCGCCGTTGGTCGAAGAACCGTCACTGGCGTCGAAGGATTCGAAAAGCGGCCACCACTTGGCGTCTACCGTGTTCTTGTCCTGCTGGTACCGCTCGTACAGTTCGTCAACGAGCCACTCGTTTCCGCCAAATTCCTCGGGTAGACGGTGGCTAGGCTGCTCTGGCACTTGAAATACGCCTCTTCCATGAGTTTGATTCCCGCTGGTTTCCACGGTGCCGCAGCACGTCAATCGAACCAGTTCTCCGCGTCCAGTGAACCCAGACCTTTGCCAGTCTAGTGAGGATTCCGGCCAAACTGCCAATAAGGGTGACTCAAATCATCGAGCAGCCGTGAAGGCGTCCCGTCCGGGCCGCCGGGGCCGCTGCGGGGCCGCCGCCCGGCTCGCCTAGAATCACTCCTGAGAACCCCCTTTATCGAGGAGTTGCCGTGCGTTTCCTGAGTGAGCCGACCACTGATCTGACCTATTCCGACATCTTCCTGGTGCCGTCCCGCTCCGACGTCATTTCGCGGCACGACGTCGATCTGGCGGCGGACGACGGGACCGGTTCCACTGTCC
>NZ_JBFRFD010000578.1:0-2124 GCF_052114645.1 Arthrobacter sp. 2YAF22_2 | reverse complement strand
GAACGTCCCTGTGACGGTCTCCGGCCCGTCGCCGTTGGGGGCCGGTTATCGAAGTGTCCCGGCGCGGAATAGACTTGAATAATTAACGGGTTGTGAGGGGTGCTTCATTGGAAGAACGTTCGACGCCGGCGCCTGCGGTTCCGGCGGATAAGGGTGCCGGCCAGGGGTCGCAGACCGGCCTGGTGGCTGCCGGACGCCCGGACGCGGCCGTGCCCGTGGACAACTCCGGAACCCGGCCGACCTTCCCCGGCCGCCGTGAACGCACCCGCTCACGGCTGGCGCGCCTGACCGGCCGCGGCACGCCCGCCTATTCGCCGATCCTGGAGCCGCTGCTGCGCACCGTGCGCGCCAATAACCCGAAGGATGACTTCGAGCTGATCCAGCGCGCCTTTGTGGTGGCGGAGCGCTGCCACCGCGGCCAAAAACGCAAGAGTGGCGACCCCTACATCACCCACCCGGTGGCGGTCGCGACGATCCTGGCCGAGCTGGGATTGAGCGGGACAACGCTGGCGGCCGCTCTGCTGCACGACACCGTCGAGGACACTTCCTACACGCTGGAGGACCTGAAAGGGGAGTTCGGGCCGGAAGTGGCCATGCTGGTGGACGGGGTCACCAAGCTGGACAAGGTCAGCTTCGGCGAGGCCGCCCAGTCCGAAACGGTCCGCAAGATGGTCGTGGCCATGGCCAAGGACATCCGCGTGCTCATGATCAAGCTCGCCGACCGGCTGCACAACGCCCGGACCTGGCGTTTTGTCTCGGCCGAGTCCTCGGCCCGCAAGGCACGCGAAACCCTGGAAATCTTCGCACCGCTGGCGCACCGGCTCGGCATGAACACCATCAAATGGGAACTTGAAGACCTGTCCTTCGCCGCGCTCTACCCCAAGGTCTACGAGGAAATTGTCCGGATGGTGGGGGACCGGACCCCGGAGCGGGAGAAGAACCTCGCCGTCATCCGCAACCAGATCACCGAGGACCTGCGGGCGGCCAAAATCAAGGCCACGATCACCGGCCGGCCCAAGCACTACTACTCGATTTACCAGAAGATGATCGTCCGCGATAAGGACTTCGACGACATCAACGACCTGATGGGCGTCCGTGTCCTGGTCGACTCGGTGCGGGACTGCTATGCCGCGCTGGGCGCCATGCACTCGCGCTGGAACCCGCTTCCGGGCCGGTTCAAGGACTACATCGCGATGCCCAAATTCAATATGTACCAGTCGCTGCACACCACGGTGATCGGCCCCGGCGGCAAACCGGTCGAAATCCAGATCCGGACGCACGAGATGCACCGGCGCGCCGAATACGGTGTCGCTGCGCACTGGAAGTACAAGGACCAGCCGAACCGTACGGCGGCCGGGCCGGGCAGCCCGCGCGACGGCGACATGGGCTGGCTCCGGTCGCTCGTCGACTGGCAGCAGGAGACCTCCGATCCCGGCGAATTCCTCGACTCCCTGCGCTTTGAGATCAACGCCCGCGAGGTGTTTGTCTTCACCCCGAAGGGCGAGGTCATGGCCCTACCCGCCGGATCGACGCCGGTGGACTTTGCCTACGCGGTCCACACCGAGGTGGGGCACCGGACCATCGGAGCCCGGGTCAACGGCAAGCTTGTCCCGCTCAACAGCGAACTGAACCACGGCGACTGGGTCGAGATCTTTACGTCCAAGGCCGAAGGCGCCGGTCCAAGCCAGGACTGGCAGCACTTCGTCAAGAGCGCCCGTGCCCGCAACAAGATCCGGCAATGGTTCAGCAAGGAGCGCCGCGAAGAGGCGATCGACCGCGGCAAGGACCTGCTCACCAAGGCCATGCGCAAGCAGAACCTCCCGCTGCAACGACTGATGACCCACGACGCCCTGGCCGCAATCGCCGAGGATTTCAAGTACACAGATATCTCCGGGCTCTACGCGGGTGTGGGCGACGGCCACACCTCGGCCCAGTCCGTGATGGAACGGCTCGTCGAGAGTCTCGGCGGCAACGACACCCCCGAGGACGACCTCACCGAGGTGTCCATCCCGGCCCAGGTCAGCAAGACCCGGTACTCGGACTCCGGCGTCGTGGTCCGCGGCGTCGACGACGTCTGGGTGAAGCTGGCACGTTGCTGCACCCCGGTGCCGCCGGACCCCATCC
>NZ_JBFRFD010000577.1:0-2124 GCF_052114645.1 Arthrobacter sp. 2YAF22_2 | reverse complement strand
CGTCCCGGGGTGTAACGGGGTGTGCCGGGCTCAGCCGAACAGGCCTGTGATCCCGATGACGGCCGTCGCGGCGCCGAGCAGCATCGAAATGCTCACGAGCACGACGTGGACCGTGAGGAAGCGGGTGGCTTTGCCTCCGGCGTCGCGCGCCCGTGGGTCCTTCATGACCCGGCGCAGGAACTGCGGCCAGACGACCAGGGACCAGACGCCGGCCACGATCAGGATGACGGCCACGGCGGCGGGTAGCTGCATCGGCTAGTGGCTCTCGAGCCAGGCCTGGGCCTGGGTGGACTGGATGTTGAGGGCCTTGCCGACCATCGGCTCAGCCGCATCGGCGATCTTCCCGCCCAGCAGCGGCACGGACGACGTCACGGTCCCCTCCAACTCGATCCGGGTGCTGCCGCCCTCGGCGACGAGGCGCTGCACAGCTTTGACGTCGAGCGGGGCACCGGCGACCTTCAGGGAGATATTGCTCTGCCGCGAACCGTCGGGTTCCGGGGCGCTCCAGCTTTCCAGCTGCGTCACCTTCAGGCTCTCGCCGACGAACTTGCGGGCCAGCTCGGGCATCCGCGTCGTGGGGATGGTGCGCACGGTCGTGGTGTTGAACGCGCCGGCGGTGTCGCCGTCGACCGCAAAGGATTCAAGGGTTCCGCCGACGAGTTCGCTGGTGTGGCGCAGGAAGTCCTCGTTGACGAAAACTGCCGTAACGCTCGCAACGTTGTGCGGAAGGGTGGTGGATGCACTCAGGGCCATTGGGGGTCCTCCATGGGGTGGAACTGGACGTTTTGGGCTCCCAACATCCTACGCGGTGGGCCCCTGCGGTTTCGATTCGGCAGCCGCCTCCGTCTCCGGCTCTGTCTCTGCGAGGCGCTGGGCCGCTGCGGCGATATTCCGTGACATGGCGGGGAATATCAGGCTGTGGAAGGGCAGCACGGCTAGCCAGTAGAGCCGTCCGCTGAGACCCTTCGGAAAGAAAATGGCCCGCTGCCGGTAACGGCTGCCGGTGCCCTCGGGCTCCACCGCCAGTTCCAGCCAGGCCCGGCCCGGAGCCCGCATCTCGGCCCGCAGCCTAAGCAACCGGCCGCGGTCGATCCTCTCGACCCGCCACCAGTCCACTACTTCGCCTTCGGCCAGCAGATGCGGGTGCCGACGGCCACGCGCCAGGCCTGCACCGCCGGTGAGCTTGTCCAGCCAGCCGCGCACGTTCCAGGCCAGCGGGAGCGAGTACCAGCCGTTGCGGCCGCCGATACCTTCGATGACGGTCCAGACGTGTTGCGGGTCCACCGCACTGGGATAGCTGCGCTCATCAACGAAGACGCGGTGGCCGGCCCACTCCGGGTCGCTGGGCAGCGGATCCGCGTCGGCTCCCGCGTTGGCCCACGTGGTTTCCACCTGGCCGTCGCGTTCCTTGCCCAGGGCCAGGGCGACCGCGCGCCGGTAGGGCGTCAGGCCGCCCACGGGCAGCGGGATGAAGGAGTCGATGTCATGCTCGCGGGACACCGCGTCGTGCTGCAGCGACTCGACAAGCGGCAGCGACATGGACAGTGGGATCGGGGTGGTCAAGGCGACCCACATGCCCGCGAGCTTGGGCGCGGGGATGGGGAGCGCCAGCACCACACGGTGCGGCAGGCCGGCTTCGTTGGCGTACTCCTTCATCATTCCGGCGTAGCTGAGCACCTGACGGGAACCGATGTCGAAGGTGCGGTTGATGTGCCCTTCCAGGGACGCCGCCCCGACGAGGTAATGCAGCACGTCCCGCACCGCGATGGCCTCGATCTTGTTCCGCACCCAGCTGGGAGCGGGCATCAGCGGCAGCGTCTCGGACAGGTGCCGGATCATCTCGAACGACGCCGAGCCGGAGCCGATCACGACGCCGGCCTGGAACACGATCGCGTCCACCGCCCCATCGAGGAAGACTTTGCCGACGGCCTCGCGGGACCGCATGTGGGTGGAGAGCTCGGCGCCGGAGGGGTGCAGCCCGCCGAGGTACACGATCCGGCCGACGCCGGCCCCGGCGGCGGCACGGGCCGCCGTTTCCGCCATCGCCTTTTCCTTGTTCTCGAACCCGGCGCCGCCCGCCATCGAGTGGACCAGGTAGTAGAGCACGTCGACGCCCTCCAGTGC
>NZ_JBFRFD010000576.1:0-2124 GCF_052114645.1 Arthrobacter sp. 2YAF22_2 | reverse complement strand
CAGCGGGCGGTCCTCGGGGTTTGTCCATTCCTGCCACAGCAGCAGGTGTCCGTGGTCGTAGGAATAGAAACCGCCCTTGACTTTGCCCCATTTGCCGGCGTCCATGGCTTTCGTCTTGTTCGCGGAGTCGCCGGCGGTGCGGCGGGCTGTCGTGGCCGCATAGTTCCAGTGCACAGCGGTGACGTGGTAGCCGTCGGCGCCGTTCTCGGCCTGCACCTTCCAGTTGCCGTCGTAGGTGTAGGTGGAGGACCCCCGCAGCACCTCGAGTCCCTCCGGGGACTGGTCCACGATCGAGTCGATCACCTTGGTGGCGTCACCCAGGTGCTCTTCGAGCGGGAGCACGTCAGCCTTCAGGGAACCAAAGAGGAAGCCGCGGTAGGACTCGAAGCGGGCCACCTTGGTGAGGTCGTGGGAGCCTTCTTTGTTGAAGGTCTCGGGGTAGCCCGCATTGCGTGAGTCCTTCACCTTCAACAGCTCGCCGGAGTTCTTGAACGTCCAGCCGTGGAAAGGGCAGGTGAAAGTGGTGCGGTTGTCCGTCTTGCGGCGGCACAGCATCGCGCCACGGTGTGAGCAGGCGTTGACGATGCAGTTGAGGTTTTCGTCCTTGTCGCGGGTGATCACCACGGGAGTGCGGCCGATGCTGGTGGTGAAGTAGTCCCCCACGTTGGGGATCTGGGATTCGTGGGCGAGATATACCCAGTTGCCTTCGAAGATGTGTTTCATCTCCAGCTCGAAGACCTCTTCATCGGTGAAGATTTCGCGCTTGGCACGGATGACGCCGTTCTCGCGGTCGTCGATCACGGCGTCGGCAAGGACCTCGCGGACATGGGCCAGGTTCTCGGTCATGACGTGCTCCTTCATTGGAGAGTGCTGGACGGATGGGCGGAACGTCCGGGCCAACCCGCGGTGCCCAGGGGACGTTGTCGTGCAAGTCTGCCCCAGCGTGATCACACTCACATCAGGCAAACACCTAGGTTTGGCCAAGGGTGTCTTTATGTCTGGTTAATGACAGAAAACTGCCCGAATCGATATTTGTAGCGTCCTTATTCCGAGCCTACGATGAGACGGACATCACGCGGACTGCGTCGCGACAGGTTCAGACCCTGCCGCTAAAGGCTCGCAACGGGTTCAGGAGCCGATCCTGTCCCTTATTCAAAGAGGAGTATGGACATCACCATGACCGAGACCCAAGCAGACACCCGTAAAGAGGACGAGGGCACCGCCGTCGAAGCCGGCTCCAAGGCCACTGAACGCTTCACCGCCTCCGGCAAGCTTGCACACGTTGATGTGCCGAAGGAGCGAGTGAGCCTGCTGGCCGGCGCCCTCATCAAAGCCGCAAACGACATCGTCGTCGAACATGAGGTCACCTACGAGGAATACAACGCGCTTAAGGCCTGGCTCATCAAGGTCGGAACCGACGGTGAATGGCCTCTGTTCCTCGACGTTTGGCTGGAGCACTCTGTGGAGGACGTGAACTCCCAGGACCGCCCGGGCACCGTGGGTACCATCGAGGGACCGTACTACGTTCCCGGCTCCCCTGAACTCCAGACCCCTGCGACCGTGGAAATGCGCGACAATGAGGAGGGCACGCCGCTGCGCTTCTCCGGCCGCTTCACCGATACGGAGGGCAGCCCCATCCAGAGCGCGCAGGTGGAGATTTGGCATGCGGACAGCGCCGGGTTCTACTCGCAGTACGCTCCGGGTCTCCCCGATTGGCTCCTCCGGGGCACTATCAAGGCAGACGACGACGGTCGCTTTGAAATCAATACCATGCGGCCAGCCCCTTACCAGATTCCTATGGACGGGGCCTGCGGGCAGCTGATCGACGCGGCCGGCTGGCACGCCTGGCGCCCTGCTCACATCCACATCAAGGTCTCCGCGCCCGGCTTCCAGCCTGTAACCCAGCAGTTGTACTTCCCCGGTGACCCGCACAACGCGGACGACATCGCCTCGGCAGTCAAGCCCGAACTGATGCTGGACCCAAAGCCGCGCACGGATGGCGGCGCCGGCGAAGAAGTGGTCTATGACTACGTCCTCGCCAAGGAAGGCCAGCACAAGTAGGCATCACCGCTAATAATCCGTGCCGCGCCTCGGCTCCGGCACCGAAGGCGCCCTGGAGTGCAG
>NZ_JBFRFD010000575.1:0-2128 GCF_052114645.1 Arthrobacter sp. 2YAF22_2 | reverse complement strand
CTGGATGTAGTGCTTCGTGCCACTCAAAACTCCTCCGCAGACCGGGGTGCGACACGCCGTCCGCAATGCGACACGCGGGGCGGTTAATTGTGGCTAACTACTCCACAGGGTGTGGATTTCGTCTGCGAAAACGGCTGGAATCCGGACATTTTGAAGCCCGTTGCCTGTGGATTAAAAGTGGGTTAAATGACATACTTGTAATACATCATCTTGGGGTCAGCGCGTGGCTCTTGCACTACATGTAGTATCGACATACAGTTCGAGCACAGCGGTTGCAGACCGCAGGTCGAGGCCAATAACGGATTAGGATTCCTGTTCCGAGTAGGCCCCACCGGACACGAACCACAGACTTAACTAAGGGGACTCAGGACATGACCGTTACGGTTTACACGAAGCCGGCTTGCGTGCAGTGCAACGCCACCTACCGCGCTCTCGACAAGAAGGGCATCGCCTACCAGAGCGTCGACATCTCGCAGGATGCCGAAGCCCTCGAGCGCCTCAAGTCCCTGGGCTACATGCAGGCTCCGGTCGTCGTCACCGACCAGGACCACTGGTCCGGCTTCCGCCCGGACAAGATCGAAGAACTGGCTCAGGCCGCCGCCGTCGCGGTCGCCTGAAAGCCAGCACACGGCACCAACACGTCGGATGAGGTGAGCCCCATGGCACTGGCAACCGCCGGCAGGCCGCCGGTTGCAGGATCCCGGGACTCAGTCCGGACCACGGCCAGCCACCTCATCTACTTTTCCTCCACTTCCGAGAACACCAAACGCTTCGTGACGAAGCTGGGCATCGACGTCGCCCGGATCCCACTCCTTGCGAGGGAACCGGCACTCCTGGCGACCGAGCCGTTCGTGCTGGTGCTGCCGACGTACGGCGGGACCGGGGGAGAGGGATCCGTTCCGAAGCAGGTCATCCGCTTTCTGAACGATCCGAGGAACCGGCAGCAGCTCCGTGGAGTGATCGGGGCGGGCAACACGAACTTTGGGGACAACTACTGCATGGCGGGGGACATCATCGCCGCCAAATGCCAGGTCCCGCACCTATATCGTTTCGAACTCATGGGGACGCCTGAAGACGTCAGCCGAGTACAACAAGGATTGGAAGAATTTTGGACACGACTGTCGCAGACACCGCAGTAGCGGGGACCGGCACCGCCGGGAACAGCAGCAACACCGCCGTCGAGAAGCACACCGTCCCGGGTGAGAAGCCGGCCATGCCGGCCGCCTACCAGGGCCTGGGCTACCACGAGCTGAACGCCATGCTGAACCTGTACGGCGCGAACGGCGAGATCCAGTTCGAGGCCGACCGCGAGGCTGCGCACCAGTACTTCCTGCAGCACGTGAACAACAACACCGTGTTCTTCCACGACCTCGAGGAAAAGCTCGACTACCTCGTCAAGAACGAGTACTACGAGCGCGAAACCCTCGACCAGTACACGATGAACTTCATCCGCGAGCTCTACAACCGCGCGTACAAGAAGAAGTTCCGCTTCGAGACCTTCCTGGGCGCGTTCAAGTTCTACACCTCCTACACGCTGAAGACGTTCGACGGAAAGCGCTTCCTGGAGCGCTACGAGGACCGCGTCTGCATGGTGGCCCTGCACCTGGCCCGCGGTGACGAGCAGCTCGCCACCCAGATGGTCGACGAGATCATCGAAGGCCGCTTCCAGCCCGCCACCCCGACGTTCCTGAACGCCGGCAAGAAGCAGCGCGGCGAGCTGGTCTCCTGCTTCCTGCTCCGGATCGAAGACAACATGGAGTCGATCGGACGCTCCATCAACTCGGCGCTGCAGCTCTCCAAGCGCGGCGGCGGCGTGGCCTTCGCACTGACCAATATCCGCGAGGWCGGCGCCCCGATCAAGCAGATCGAGAACCAGTCCTCCGGCGTCATCCCCGTGATGAAGCTCCTCGAGGACAGCTTCTCCTACGCCAACCAGCTCGGTGCCCGCCAGGGTGCCGGCGCTGTGTACCTGCACGCGCACCACCCGGACATCTACCGCTTCCTGGACACCAAGCGCGAGAACGCCGACGAGAAGATCCGCATCAAGACCCTCTCGCTCGGCGTCGTGATCCCGGACATCACCTTCGAGCTGGCCAAGAAGGACGAGGACATGTACCTGTTCTCGCCG
>NZ_JBFRFD010000574.1:0-2133 GCF_052114645.1 Arthrobacter sp. 2YAF22_2 | reverse complement strand
GAGCTTGAAGTAGTTCGGATCGAACTCGGCCGGGTTCTGGTTGTGCAGGATCGGCAGGATTCCCATCATGGCGATGCCGGTGATCAGCTGCACGAAGGCGCCGTCCCGCTGGCGCGGGTGCACCGTGGGGGCCTTCATGTTGGCGATCCAGATACCAACCACCATGGAGGCGCCGATGATGTGCAGGAAGAGCAGGATGTAGAAAAGTATGGTCATGGGCCTAGTTTAGCGACAAAGTGTCCACAAAGAGTGGAGGGCACCTTCCCTTGCGGGAAGATGCCCTCTGCTCACCCGGCCGGCCGGGTTGCGGGGGAGCCTAGAGGCCCAGGTCCGCTTCGAAGGCGCCTTCTTCGAGGCGTGCCTTCAGCGTCTGCAGGAAGCGTCCCGCGTCGGCGCCGTCCACCAGGCGGTGGTCGTACGTCAGGGAGAGATACATCATGGAGCGGATCGCGATCGAGTCGTCGCCGTTCTCATCGGAGACCACCACGGCGCGCTTGACGATCGCGCCGGTGCCGAGGATGGCCACCTGCGGCTGGTTGATGATGGGGGTGTCGAAGAGTGCGCCCACGGAACCGATGTTGGTGATGCTGAAGGTTCCGCCGGAGAGTTCGTCCGGGCCGATCTTGCCGTTGCGGGTGCGGTCGGCGACGTCGGCGATCTTGCCGGCCAGGCCGGCGAGGTTCAGGTTGCCGGCGTCGGCAACGACCGGAACCAGCAGACCCTTGTCGGTGTCCACCGCAATCGCCAGGTGCTCGGCGTTGTGGTAGGTGATCTCCTGCTTGTCCTCGTCGTAGGAGGCGTTGACCTTCGGGTGCTGCTTCAGGGCCTCGGCGACGGCCTTGGCGATGAAGGGCAGGTAGGTCAGCTTGGAGCCGTTCTGGGCCTGGAAGGAGTTCTTGGCCTTGGCGCGCAGCTTCGCGACCTTGGTCATGTCCACCTCGTGCACCTGGGTCAGCTGGGTGGAGATGTCCAGCGATTCGCGCATGCGGCGCGCGATGACCTGGCGGATCCGCGGGGCCTTCTGCACGGTGCCGCGCAGTGAAGACTGATCTGCTGAGGGACGCGCTGCCGGGGCTGCGGACGCGGCCGGTGCGGGAGCCTGGGCCGGGGCGGCCTTGGCCTCTGCCGCGGCCAGTACGTCCTGCTTGCGGATGCGGCCGCCGACGCCGGTGCCGGTCAGCGAGGCGATATCCACGCCCTGCTGGTTGGCCAGCTTGCGGACCAGCGGGGTGACGTAGCCGGACTCGGCGCCTGCAGCCGGAGCGGCCTGGGCTGCGGGTGCGGCGGGCGCTTCCTGCTTGGGGGCTGCGGCAGGAGCCGGGGCCTCCTGCTTGGGCGCCTCCTGCTTCGGGGCTTCGGGTGCGGGGGCTTCCTGCTTGGGGGCCTCCTGCTTCGGAGCTTCCGGCGCTGGCGCCGGCGCGGCTGCGCCGGAACCGATGACGGCGAGGACGGACCCGACCTCGGCCGTTTCATCCTCGGCGACGCGGATTTCCTGCAGCGTGCCGGCGACCGGAGACGGGATCTCGGTGTCGACCTTGTCGGTCGAAACTTCCAGCAGCGGCTCGTCGACCTCGACGCTGTCACCGATGCTCTTCAGCCAGCGAGTGACGGTGCCCTCGGTGACGCTTTCGCCCAGAGCGGGGAGGGTCACTTCGTGGCCCTCGCCGGCCGGGGCGGCCTCGGCGGCGGGTGCCGGAGCAGCAGCCTCGGCAGCGGGCGCGGGGGTCTCGGCTTCGGGTGCCGGCGCCTCTGCAGCGGACGGCGACTCGGCGGGGGCTTCCTCGGCGGCCGGAGCGGCAGCCCCGGCGGAGCCGGAGCCGTCGCCGATGCGGACCAGGGGCGCGCCGACCTCAGCGGTCTCGTCTTCGGCGACGAGGATTTCCTCGATCACGCCGGCGATCGGAGAAGGGATCTCGGTGTCTACTTTGTCGGTGGAAACTTCGAGCAGGGGCTCGTCCACCTCTACCCGGTCACCTACCTGCTTGAGCCAGCGGGTGACAGTTCCTTCGGTGACGCTCTCACCGAGGGCGGGCAAGTTAACGGATTCAGACATGTCGTCCCCGTTCTCCTTATTGATCTTTAGTGCGGATGATTGCTGCCTTGATCGAGCTTAGTGCACCCGGCTTTTCGGGC
>NZ_JBFRFD010000573.1:0-2135 GCF_052114645.1 Arthrobacter sp. 2YAF22_2 | reverse complement strand
GGCCAGAACCCGGTATGACAGGTCCACATCTTCCCAGTACAAGAAATATCGTTCATCGAAGCCGCCCACTTCCTGCCATAATTCATGGCTCACCATCAGGCAGGCACCGGTAAGCCAAGGAACGTTGCGTCCCGGCGCGGCCGCGGAGTTCTTGCGGCTGGCCCTGGTTGACCCATCGTTCAGGTCAAGGTCCGAGCCGTCAAACCAGACCGTACCGTCGGGCCGGAAAATCTTCGGCGCCAGCAGCGTCATAGGCTCCGCATTTGCCTCCTCCCGCAGCGAGCGGAGACTCTCCGCATTGAGTGCGGCATCCGGATTCAGCAGCAAAAAGAATCGGGCGCCGGCGGCATAGGCCGCGGCAACGCCCAGGTTCATACCCCCGCCAAAACCCACGTTTGTGGCGGGGAGCACCGTCAACCACCCGCGGCGCTCCGCCAAGGTCACCACCGCTTCCCGCTCGGGGATGTCCGAAAAACTATCCACGATGACGACTATTGCATCCGGTGAGTGCTCGGAGACAGGTACGAGGTTCCTCTCCAGAAGCTCATGGGAGCCATAGTTCACCACCACAATTGCCACCGGCGGAAGTTCTGAAGGCGTCATGGTGGGAAGACTATCCTTTCGCCCAGAAGCGGACTAGTAATTTGAGGTCATTATGAGAGGATACGTCCAAGCCACATGCGTAATGGATTCCAATGCTGCTCATTCGACGAGGTATTGACTATTGAACAGTTCACTGGCGGTATTGCAGTCTTTCCCTGTCCCCCGTTCCACGACCAACCCCTACTTGGTTCAGCTGGCCCGCGGGCTCCGGGAGCTGCCCGGTGTGACGGTGGTAAATTTCAGTTGGCGCGCGGCCCTCCTCGGAAAGTATGACGTCTTCCACGTTCACTGGCCCGAGATTCTGGTCAGTGGCAGCAGCCCGCTAAAGAAACTCGTTCGGCAGGCGCTCAGCGTGGCCCTCTTGTGCCGCCTCGCTCTGACCCAAACCCCGGTGGTGCGAACCATCCACAACATCGAGCTGCCGAAGGACATCTCCGTCCTTGAGGTATGGCTGCTGCGCCTGATCGACCGCCGAACCACGCTTTATGTTCGGTTAAACTCCGAAACGCCTCTTCCGAAGGGCCAGCCCAGCGTCATCATCCCGCACGGCCACTATCGTGACTGGTTTTCCCGCTTTCCGAAGGCAGAAAAGATACCGGGCCGAATCGGATACGTAGGCCTGATACGACGGTACAAGGGCGTAGAGGATCTGATCAAGGCCTTTCGGCAGACAACGATATCCCACCCCGGACTCACACTTCGGCTGGGAGGCAATCCCTCCACACGGGAAATCGGCGAAAAGATCGCGGCCTTGGCCTATGGTGATGACCGCATCCGCCTGAATTTGGAATATGTCTCCGACGCAGAACTCGTTGAGACCATTACCAGTTCAGAGCTCGTGGTCCTCCCCTACCGATTCATGCACAATTCGGGGGGAGCATTGGCCGCCCTGTCGTTGGATCGGCCGGTGCTGGTTCCCGCCAACAAAGTCAACCAGGCGTTATCCGAAGAGGTAGGCCCGGGCTGGGTATTTCAGTACACCGGCGCGCTGACACCGGAGAGTATCCTCCAAACATTGGCGTCCCTCGCGGAGGATGCCCCGCGCACTCGCCCGGACCTTGCAAGGCGAGACTGGCGCAACGCCTCGTCGGCGCACAAGAAAGCATACGAAAAGGCAGTGGCTTATGCCGGCCAGGCGCCTCAACTACAGAAGGCCATGCGCCCATGAAACCGCAGACGCTTCTCGTTGCGGTGCTGACGTATCGGAGGCCCACCACGCTTAAGCGCGGCCTGGAAACCATGCTCGAGCACGTGACGAAACTCGCCCAGGACTCAGACCGCTCAATCTCGCCCAGCATCGTTGTTATTGACAATGATCCGGCGGAAAGCGCCCAGGATACTGTCATAGCCTTCAACTCGGAATTGATTCGATACGTGGCCGAACCAGTGCCCGGCATCTCCGCCGGTCGAAATCGGGCATTAGACGAAGCTGCGCACCATGATTTGCTTCTGTTCATCGATGACGACGAGGAGCCGCAAGAAGCTTCGTCTAATGCCCGATTTCGACCGGCGGAGATGCCGGGCACTGGTTC
>NZ_JBFRFD010000572.1:0-2137 GCF_052114645.1 Arthrobacter sp. 2YAF22_2 | reverse complement strand
CTCAAGGACGGCATCGCCGCCTTCCTGAGCATCGTCCCCGTCGCGGGCCTCGTCTACACGGCTACCTGGACCGGCTGGTTCCGCTCCAGCAACGCCTACTACCGGCACTGGGCCGAAAGCAACCCATCGGCGCAGTGGGGCTGGATTCCCGATTCGCTCCGCTCGCTGGCGCACTACCACCTCGAGGCCTACAAGTTCCACCAGGGCCTGAGCGCGGACCACCCCTACGAGGCGAGCGCCTGGACCTGGCTGGTGATGGGCCGGCCGACGTCGTTCTTCTATGAGTCGCCCAAGCAGGGTACGGCCGGCTGCGAGCTGCCCAGCTGCACCTCGGCCATCCTCTCGGTGGGCAACCCGCTGATCTGGTGGAGCGCGGCAATCTGCCTCGGCGTCCTGCTGTTCTGGTGGCTGGGCCGCCGCGACTGGCGCGCCGGGGCCGTCCTGGCCGGCGTCGGCGCCGGTTACCTGCCGTGGTTCATGTACCCGGAACGCACCACGTTCTTCTTCTACGCAGTCTCATTCGAACCGTTCCTGGTGCTCGCCCTTGTCTACTGTCTGGGGCTGGTCCTGGGCCGGCGCACGGACGCGCTGTGGCGGCGGCGCTCCGGCTTCTACCTCGTGGCGTTGTTCGTCGTGGCGGCCGTGCTGCTCTCGGCGTTCTTCTACCCGGTCTGGACCGCGGAGGTGATCTCGTACCAGGACTGGCGGTTCCGGATGTGGATGCCGTCCTGGATCTAGGGCAGGATTGCTAGCGGAGCCCGGGCCACCGGGCGGCTGCGGACCGGAACGGGAGACATGGGTTTTGAGAGAAGCTAGCACCGGACTGCTCGTGGAGCTGACCCCGGAAAGCAACGTGACGGACCTGTTGCTGGAGCAGCACGCCCAGGACCCCGTCCACGCGCTGTACTCCCGTAAGGGCCCCGCCGGCTGGACCGACGTTCCGGTCCAGCAGTTCCTGGACCAGGTCAGGGCCCTGGCCAAGGGACTGATCGCCGGCGGCCTGGCCCCCGGCGAGACGGTCGCCGTCATGTCCGCCACCCGCTACGAATGGACAGTCGTGGACTTCGCCATCTGGTTCGCCGGCGGCGTCACGGTCCCCATCTACGAAACCTCCTCCGCCGGCCAGGTCGAGTGGATCCTGCACGACTCCGGCGCCCTGCGCATCTTCGTCGAGGACCAGGCGAAGGCCACGCTGGTCCAGGGCGTCCTGGACGGCTCCGGCCTGCTGGCGCAGCGACTGCTCGGCGTCGTCCGGATGGACTACGACGGCGCCGCCCCGAACCTCGCAAGCCTCGCGGCCGCCGGCACCGGAGTCGGCGACGCCGAGCTGGAACGACACCGCTCCACGGCGGGCCTCGCCGACGTGGCCTCGCTGGTCTACACCTCCGGCACCACCGGCCGCCCCAAGGGCTGCGAAATCACGCACGGCAACTTCGCCCTGGTCGCGAAGAACATTATCCTGTTCCTGCCGGAAATCCTGCTCCAGCCCAACACCCGGACGCTCATGTTCCTGCCGCTGGCCCACGTTCTGGCCCGCGCCGTGCAGGTCATCTGCCTCAGTGCCGGGACCACACTGGGCCACACTTCCAGCGCAAAGGACCTGCTGACGGACCTCGGCACGTTCAAGCCCAGCTTCCTGCTGGTGGTGCCGCGCATCTTTGAAAAGGTCTACGCCGGCGCCGCGCAAAAAGCGGCCCTGGCCGGCAAGGACCGGCTCTTCGGGTCGGCCGCCGCCGTCGCCGTCGAGTATTCGAAAGCCCTCGACGCCGCCGCCCGCGGGCAAGGCACCGGCCCCGGCTGGGTCCTGCGGGCCAGGCGCGGCCTCTTCGACAAGGTGCTTTACCCGAAACTACGGCAGGCCTTCGGCGGCCAACTGGGCTACACCGTCTCCGGCGCGAGTCCGCTGAGCTCCAACGACGCCCACTTCTTCCGCGGCGCCGGCGTCCCGGTCCTGGAAGGCTACGGCCTGACCGAGACGACGGCGCCGTGCACGGCCAACACCCCCACCCGCACCAGGGTGGGGACCGTGGGCATCCCGGTGCCCGGGACCACCATCAGGATCGCCGAAGACGGCGAGATCCTGGTCAAGGGCATCGGCGTTTTCAAGGGCTACCACGCCAACGAGACAGCCAATGCC
>NZ_JBFRFD010000571.1:0-2138 GCF_052114645.1 Arthrobacter sp. 2YAF22_2 | reverse complement strand
TCCGCGAGGAGGGGCCCTACTGCGTTAACCGCGAAGTCTAGTCGACGGGAACCGGCGCCTTCTCGTTGAGGCGGCTGGTCTCGTCGTGCCAGTCGGAACTGAGCGGACGGAGGTTCGGTTCGACGGCGCGTGCGTGGTGACCGCAGAAAAGCAGTTCACCGCCGGAGGCTTCGAGAACAACCCGGACGTATGCCTGGGCTCCGCAACGGTCGCACCGGTCAACGGTTGTGAGTGTGCGATCCGCAACTGCTGTAGTCATGTTGGGCCTCCTTGGTAGATCGTTACACCTATATAACCAGCATTCGTGGCGATTCCATGGCAAGGATGGGTCAAGTTCGCTGACCGCGTATCACGGCCCCATAACGGCTGCCGCGAGGTGCCCGCCGCGTCCTCCGTTCGGGGAGTGGCAACCCGGTGTCAGGCGGCAAGCCGACTAACCTAGGAAGAGCGACATCCACGCACCGTCCCCGAAGGAGTTTCCAACCCGTGGCACCAAGTTCTGATTACACCGCCCGGCATCTCTCTGTGCTGGAGGGCTTGGAAGCCGTCCGCAAGCGCCCGGGCATGTACATCGGCTCGACGGATTCCCGCGGACTCATGCACTGCCTCTGGGAAATTATCGACAACTCCGTCGATGAAGCCCTCGCCGGTTTCGGCCACGACATTAAGATCATCCTGCACGCCGACAACTCGGTCGAGATCCACGACGACGGCCGCGGCATCCCGGTCGACGTCGAACCCAAGACCGGGCTCACCGGCGTCGAGGTCGTTTTCACCAAGCTGCATGCCGGCGGCAAGTTCGGCGGCGGTTCATACACCGCCTCTGGCGGCCTGCACGGCGTCGGCGCCTCGGTCGTGAATGCCCTGTCCTCCCGGCTGGACGTTGAAGTGGACCGCGGCAGCAAGACCTACAAGATGTCCTTCCGGCGGGGCGAACCCGGCCGCTTCAAAGACCCCGGCACCAAGCCCGATCCGGCCGCCGTCTTCGAGCCTTTCGTCGACGGCTCCGTGCTCGACATCGTCGGCAAAGCCAAACGCGGCGTCACCGGCACCCGGATCCGCTACTGGGCCGACCGGCAGATCTTCACCCCGGACGCGAAGTTCTCCTACAGCGAGCTGGCGGACCGCGCCCGACAGACCTCTTTCCTGGTCCCCGGGCTGAAGCTCACCGTACGGGATGAGCGCCGGGCCGCGGGAACCCCGGGAGAGCTCGGCCCGCACGAGGAAGTTTTCCACCACGACGGCGGCCTGTCCGAGTTCGTCGACTTCCTCGCCGCGGACCCCGCCGTCACCGACATCTGGCGGCTGCACGGCGCCGGCAAGTTCAAGGAGACCGTCCCGGTCCTGGACGACCGCGGCCACAGCCAGCTCGCCGAAGTAGAACGCGACTGCGAGGTCGACGTCGCCCTCCGCTGGGGCATCGGCTATGACAACACGGTGCGCAGCTTCGTCAACATCATCTCCACCCCCAAGGGCGGAACGCACCAGTCCGGCTTCGAGCAGGCCCTCATCAAGACCTTCCGCAAGGCCGTGGAGACGAACGCCCGCAAGCTGAAGGCCGGCAACGACAAGATCGAAAAGGACGACATCTTCGCCGGTCTGACGGCCGTGCTGACGGTCCGTCTCGCCGAACCCCAGTTCGAGGGCCAGACGAAGGAGATCCTGGGCACCTCTGCCGTGCGGGCCATTGTGGCGAAGGTGGTGGAGCAGGAGATCAACGCCAAGCTCACCTCGTCCAACCGCAGCGACAAGGCCCAGTCGGCGCTGCTGCTTGAAAAGGTCGTCAGCGAGATGAAGTCACGCATCTCGGCCCGCGTCCATAAGGAGACCCAGCGGCGGAAGAACGCGCTCGAGACCTCCTCGATGCCCACCAAGCTCGCGGACTGCCGGACGGACGACGTCGCGCGGTCCGAACTGTTCATCGTGGAAGGTGACTCGGCGCTGGGCACCGCCAAGCTGGCCCGCTCCTCGGACTTCCAGGCACTGCTGCCGATCCGCGGCAAGATCCTGAACGTCCAGAAGGCCTCGGTGGGGGACATGCTCTCCAACGCCGAGTGCGCGGCCCTGATCCAGGTGGTCGGTGCCGGCTCCGGCCGCAGCTTCGACATCACCGCCGCCCGCTACGGCAAGGTCATCCT
>NZ_JBFRFD010000570.1:0-2145 GCF_052114645.1 Arthrobacter sp. 2YAF22_2 | reverse complement strand
CGCTCCGCCGTCGCATTCGCTTCGGAAAAGGACTCGTCATCTCTCGCGAGAGTCATGAGGAAAGTCGCCTTGTACTGCCAGCCGATCGCCTGGGACCGAGCGGAACCAACCTGAGTGCTCCATGAGATGACTCGCTCGATGTGGTCGAGCGCCTCCTTCGCTTTCCCCGCCCGACGAAGCGTCTTCGCATAGGGAATAAGGAATCGGTGACTCGCCACGCGGCTGTCCACAGTGTCGATAGCCTGACGGTAGAGGCTCTCCGCGACCGAGAGATCGCCGGACACCCGCGACAGCTTCGCCTTATTCCTCAGTGCCCGAGCCCGCAGAGGGCCGGGAGAGAGGTCGGCGCGCATGGCGAACGCTTTGTCGACGTGTGCGATGTATTGGATCCGGTGATTCTCAGCGTTGTCTGGTGCGATACCCGCTTGCCGCTCGTACTGCCGGCCGTGAAGTTCGGCCAGATCACACAATACTTCACACAGAGCCTGAGTGTCGTCGAGCGCCTCAGCAAGTCGTCGACTCTCTTCGTAGGCTTGGAGCGCCTGGTCGATTTCCCCCTCGAAAAGCAGCACATCACCGAACAAGCCAAGTGCGACCGCCCGAATTGAGGAGGGATTCTCTGCACCAGTCAGCTTTGCGAGCAGCCGCCCTGCATCCGCAACCTGGCTCGCACTTATATATGCATTCACTAGCTCAAGCTGGATTGAAGCCCGTGAGTCGTCCCCGTCAAACACGACTCCGTCAGAAGACTCGAGTACTTTGCCGAATAGCGCGGCCGCCTCAGACGACGCACCCGTGGCCTGCGCGTTGCGTGCCGCCCGGAGAAGATATGGGAAGGCATCCGCATGCTTGGCGGCCAGATACAGGTGCTCTCCGATCAAGGCGTCCCAGTCCTCGTTCGAGCTCGCGCGCAAATTGGAGATGACCTCTGCAACCTGAGCGTGAAGCCGGCGCTTACGCAAACCGCTGAGCTGGGCGTATAGCACGTCGCGGATCTTGCCGTGGGAGAACTCAAAGGACTCGTCATTTGTCTGGAGTTCACGAATTAAGTCGACGTCGAGAAACTTCTCCAGATCGCGCAGGAGTTCGTCCTCGCCTGCCTCCATCAGTCCGTGAAGCACGGCGAAAGCGAATCGCCGCCCGACGACTGCAGCGAGCTCAAGTTCGTGCCGTTCCTCGACGTCGAGCAGGTTCAGTCGGGAGGCGATGACCTCTTCCACGGAGTCGGGAATGTCCCATGAACCGATATCACCGTCGAATAACCAGACATCGTCGACCCGGCTCAGCGAGACGCGACCTGACCTCGGGTCAGGTGAGCAGAGCATCCGGATTAGCTCACGGGTAAAGAGTGGATTGCCTTCGGTCTCTTCGTAGAGCTTCTTTGTGACCGCGTCCGGCAGGTTCGTGGGACCGCCCAGCAATGACTCCAAAAGCGCCCCGAAGCCCGCTATGTCAAAGCCCCGGATCTCGTGATTCTGGTAGATCCCTTCCATACGTCGCGCCGAAGCTATGACAGGACGGACAGGATGCGCCGGTTCCGCCACCCGGTCGGAGCGAAAAGCTCCGAGAATAACGACGGGTCCTTCGCTCAGGCGCGAGACCAGGCAGATCAGTGCGTCGGCGCTGCCGACGTCCAGATGTTCGAGGTCATCGATGAACAGCAGCTTCGGGGAGGAGCCACCTACGCGATAGGCTCCCATAATCACATTCGTGAAGGTGGCAACGATGGCCTCTCGACGGCTAGACGGGTCAGCAGAGATGGATTCGCTCACCGCCGCCATCTCGACTTCGGACGAACCGCCGCCGAACTGCTCTGCTACGACTTCTCCCACAGATCGACCGTCGGCCATCTGCCGTACGAGCTCCCGCACCGGGAAATAGCTCATGCCTTCATGAAAGGGTTCGCACGCCGTGCGGACGCAGTCATATCCCAGCTGCTCCGCCGCCATCAACACGGCCTCGGCAAGTGCCGACTTTCCCGCGCCGCTGGCGCCACTGAGCATGATCACCGCCCCCGCCGGACCAACTTCTCGTTTGCTCACGCGCTCGAGTGTCCGATTGATAGCTGCCAACTCAGCGTCGCGGCCATACAACCCGCCGACAATATTGCGATTCACCGACACCCCATACGCCCCACATCGCACC
>NZ_JBFRFD010000569.1:0-2153 GCF_052114645.1 Arthrobacter sp. 2YAF22_2 | reverse complement strand
GGCAGTGGCGTCGGCAACGTTCTGGTCAGCCTTGGCGCAGACGATGGCGGCGGCGGTCAGCGGCTGGCTGATCGCCGTGGTGGCCGGGACCGTGCTCGGATTGCTGATCGGCTCTGTCCGCGTGCTGGACCGCTCGACGTCGATCCTGATCGACTTCGGGCGTTCTTTCCCCGTACTGGCACTGATGCCGGTGGTCATCATGCTCCTGGGCGCAACCGCACAGATGGAGACCGTCGTCGTCGCCCTGTCCTGCCTCTGGCCGGTATTGGTGCAGACAATTTACGGGGCCCGGCGGATGGAGGCGGCGGTGGTGGATACGGTGCAGATCTTCCAGATTCCGGCGTTCCTCCGGTTCCGCCGGGTGCTGCTCCCGAGTGCCACACCTTTTATTGCCACCGGGATCCGGATCGCCGCCTCGATCTCCATCCTTGTCGCCGTCGGAGTGGAGGTGCTGAGCCAGACGCCGGGTATCGGCCGGCAGATCACCCTTGCACAGCAAGCGCAGCGGTGGGATTCGGCCTTTGCTTACCTCTTCTTCGCCGGGTTGGTGGGCTGGGGCATCGCCAGCCTGCTGCATTTCGCTGAAGGCCGGATCCTCAAATGGAATAGGCAGACCAATGACTGATACCGCACTCCGCCCCGAATCAAAGACGGGGACCCCGGCCCGGCCCAGGCGGTCAAAGGTGGAGCGCGTGCGCAGCCGTCCCGCACAGCTGGCCTTGAACATATTGCAGCGCACGTGGTTGATCGTCGTCGTGTTTGCCGTTTGGTGGATTGCGACGGCAGACAGTACGAACGTCTTTATCCCTTCGCTCGAGTCGATCCTGACCAGCCTGTTCCGTGACCTCAGCAACGGCGTGATCGCCTCGGGAGCGGCCTACAGCCTGGGCAACCTGGCTGCCGGCCTCCTGATCGCGGTGGCTGTCGGGATCGTCGGGGGACTGATCCTCGGCGAGATGAAGCGGCTGCGGGAAATCGTGGATCCGGTGATTCACTTCTTCCGGTCGGTTCCGCAGGCGGCCCTGGTTCCCCTGATCATTGGTGCGTTCGGGATCGGACAGGGACCGAAGATCTATACGATCGCCTTCGCCTGCATGTGGCCGGTGCTGCTGAACACCATCGACGGTGTCCTGGGCGTGGAACCGACCATCCGGAAGTTCTCCAAGGTCTACCGCATCCCGCGGGGCCTGCATTTCCGCAAGGTGGTGCTCCCGGCGGCGCTGCCGCAGATCGTGGCCGGCGTTCGCGTGGCGCTTCCGATTGGAATCACGGTGATGGTGGTGAGCGAACTTTTCGCCGCCAACAAGGGCTTGGGTTTCTACATCCTCAATTCCTCCGCGACCTTCATGGTGCCGGAGACGTGGGCCGGGGCGCTGCTCGTCGGCGTCATCGGATATATCCTCTCCCTCCTGTTCATCGTCCTTGAACGCAGGATCCTGGGCTGGTACTTCAAGTCAGGCGCAAAATGACACTTCCGATCCAACAGAAATACGAAGGAGCCCCCATGGCCATTCAGGCAGCACTCGAGGAGGAGCAGGTGGCAACGACGCCGCTGCTCCAGGTCCAAGGGCTGACGATGAGTTACGGCGTCGGTGACTCCGAGAACAAGATCCTGAGTGATCTGAATCTTGAGGTGAACGACGGCGAATTCGTCTCCATCGTCGGTCCGTCCGGTGTTGGCAAGACCACCCTGCTGCGGTGCCTCTCGGGCCTCATCCAACCCCGGAGCGGCACCGTGAGCGTGGGCGGGGAAACTATCAACGGCCCCCACCGGGACCTGGCCGTAGTCTTCCAGGACTACAGCCGCTCACTGATGCCCTGGATGACCACGCTGGAGAATGTGGCCTTTCCGTTGCAGGGTCGCGGGGTGGGCAAGAAAGAGCGGAACGAAACCGCCGAGAAGAACCTTGCGGCGGTGGGCCTTGCCGGCCAGGGCCACAAGTATCCGTGGGAAATGTCAGGCGGCATGCAGCAGCGCGTGGCAATTGCCCGGGCCTTGGCCTACAACGCCAAGGTCCTGCTGATGGACGAACCGTTCGCGTCCGTGGACGCTCAGACCAGGTTTGACCTTGAGGACCTCGTGATCGATCTCCAGGCGTCTTTGGGAGTCACCATCATCCTGGTCACACACGACATCGACGAAGCGTTGTACC
>NZ_JBFRFD010000568.1:0-2157 GCF_052114645.1 Arthrobacter sp. 2YAF22_2 | reverse complement strand
ACCCAACCACTGCCAGGGCAGGAACCCAGTACCAGCCCGCCGGACGCAGGATGCCGGTGACCGCCGACAAGACCAGCACCAGCGCGGCCACCAGCATGGTCGTCACCCAGCAGCCCAGGATCTTCCCGGCGATCAGGGTGCCGCGGCCGATCGGCGAGAGCAGCAGCGCCTTGATCGTTAGGTCCTCGAACTCACGGGCCGTGGCCAACCCGCCGTTGACCACGCCCATGAGCGTGAGCAGCAGTACGAGGATGGGCACGAGCTCAAACTGCACGAGGTCGACGTCGTGCGGCCGCAGATCCGACTCGGTAACGCCGACCATGATGGGGTTGCCCTGCTGGCCCCCGTAAAAGCGCGTGATCGCCGCTGGGAGCGATCGGCGCAGGTCATTGGTGAAGTCCAGGTTCAGATTGTTGATCCGGATCTGCACCGGGTCCGGCCGGTGCATCCGGTAGTCGTCGTCGAACGAGGCGGGGATGGTGATGACGGCCGCGACCTGCAGCGTGTCGAGCAACCGGGCTGCCTCAACCGGGGATGCGCGCTGGATGCGGAACGCATCCGAGTCATTCAGAATCGACACGAGGCGCTGAGCCTGCGGGCCGTCGCCCTCGGCTACGACTGCCACTGGATTGCGGCCCGTTGCCCCGGCCACGATGAAGATGATCAGCAGGAAGGCGACCGGCGGCAGCAGGCTCACGGCGATCGCCGACGGCGTGCGCACCCACGTCACGAGGTCTTTGACCGCGATGGCCAGCACGGCCCGTAGGGCTCCCATTAGTGCGCTCCCATCAGCGTGCGACCCCCCTGCGGCCGAAAACAAACGCTGTAAGCAGGACGGTCAGCAGCGTGAACCCGGCCAGCACAATCGTGTCGACGGCGAGGTCCTGCGTGGCCGTCTGGTAGCCGTGGAAGGCGTGCTGGAAGGCCGCGATCGCGTAGGTGAGCGGGGATACGGCCGCGATCGCGCCGGGAACCGGGCCCAGCCAGTTCGCCGGCCCGAACGGACCGCTTAGAAAGAACAACGGAAGGACGCTGGCGATGGCGAGCGGGATCGCCTGCTGCCGCCGGCGGACCAGCGTCCCGGCCAGAACACCGAGGGCAAGGAAGGCTGCGATCATCAGCAACGCGAACCCAAGCACCTCCAGAGGATGGAGCGGGCGCACGCCGATCAACAGGATCACGACACCCAGCACCAGCAGCGCCGACGCCGCCGTGAGCGCGGCCGACCCGAGCATCTTTCCCAGCCCGATCGCCAGGCGGCTCACCGGCGCCAGCGCCAGTTCCTTGACGGTCCCCAGCTCGTAGTCCCGGGYGGCGTTGACGCTGCCCTGCAAGAGCGCGGCGAGCATCAGGCCGGCCACCACGATACTGACGGCGAGGTAAGGAACGTAGCCGGTGTCGTGTGCCTGGATGTCGGACTCGACGGCATGCACGACCACCTGCTCAGGGAACGCGTCCGCGTAGAAAGACGTAATCGAGAGCGGCACTGCCCGCCGGATGTCGTTGGTGAAATCGACGTTGAGGTTGTTGACCTCAACTGGCAGGTCCACCCGTGTCCCGGCGCCCAGCGCGGCATCAAAGTCCTGCGGTACCGTCACGACGGCGACGATGGTGCCGGCGCGGATCTCGCGTTCGGCGTCGGCCGGGGAAGCCGTATGGATAATAAAAGACCGCGAGTTGCCCATGGCCTGCACGAAGCGCGCGGCCAACGGCCCCTGGTCATTCATCACCACCGCGATCGGCGCCTGACCCCCGCTGAGGGCGAAGAGAAGGAAGAGCAGTAAGAAATTGATCGGGATGACGACGCCGACTACCGCGAACAGCGGTTCGCGGAGGGTGAGGCGGATGTCCGCCGCTGCCACTGCCCGGACCACCCGCACGTTATGGCGCAGGCTCATTCCCGCAGCTCCTTGCCTGTCAGGCTCAGGAAGACCTCGTCCAGGCTCGGCTCGCGGCTCTGGATCTCCTCAAGGTTCGTGGATTGGACCACAGCCGTCACGACCTTGCCGGTGACGTCGGCGCCGCCCTCCACCGTGACCTTCAACGATTCATGGGACGCCGTGGCGGAGACCACGCCGGGCAGCGCGCGGACATCCCGAACGAGGTCCTCCGTCGGTGCAGGCCGTGTCCGCATCTCGAGCACGGTGTCGCCGAAGC
>NZ_JBFRFD010000567.1:0-2161 GCF_052114645.1 Arthrobacter sp. 2YAF22_2 | reverse complement strand
CCCGTCCCCAGCGTGGGACGGGACCGCCGGTCCGGCCGCAAACTACCGACAAAACAGCTGCTCGGCCTCGCGGGGATCATCGGATTCCTGGCAACGTGGGAACTTATTCCCCGGCTCGGCCTCATTGACGAGCAATTCCTGCCACCGGCCAGCGAAGTTATCCTGGCTCTTGTGCGCGACTTCGGCCTGACAGCATTCTGGATTTCGGTCGGTGAGACCATGTCGGCCTGGTTCCTGGGCCTCATCATCGCCGTAGCCCTGGCCGTGCTGCTGGGATTCATCATCGGCTCCAGTGATTTCCTGCGGAAGGCGACCAACTCCACCGTCGAGTTCCTGCGTCCCATCCCGTCAGTGGCCCTGATTCCGCTCGCCGTGCTGCTTTTCGGCGTGAAGATGGAGTCGTCCCTGATGCTGATCACCTACGCCGCCTTCTGGCAGGTGCTGATCCAGGTCCTTTACGGCGTGGCCGACGTCGACATGGTCGCCAACAACACCGCGAAGACGTATGGTCTGGGCCGGATGGCACGGATCCGCTACGTGGTGTTCCCCACCGCACTGCCTTACCTGATGACCGGCGTCCGGCTCGCCGCCACGGTGGCGCTCGTGCTCGCCATCACGGCGGAACTCGTGATCGGTTCCCCGGGACTGGGCCGGGAAATTGCCCTCGCCCAGTCCGGCGGCGCCATCTCCGGCATGTACGCGCTCGTCCTTGCCACCGGCCTGATCGGTGTCCTGATCAATGCCCTGATGCGGCTGATCGAGAAGAAAACCCTCTCCTGGCACAGCTCCGTCCGTTCCGAGGTGATCGTATGAAAGCCCTGAAGACTCTCGGCTACGTGCTGGCGCTGCCGGCCCTGCTGATCCTGCTCTGGTGGGTCTCGACCCTCGGGGCGGTTAACTTCTTCGTTCCAACCCCGGCCGCCCTGGTCGGCAAGTTCGGCGAAGTCTGGTTCGGCCCCCGCTTCGTCACCGATGTGCTGCCCAGCGTCGGCCGGCTCCTGATCGGCGTCGTCGCGGCGATCGTGATCGGCGTGGTGGGCGGCGTGCTCATCGGCTCGGTCCGCTGGCTGCGGGCCCTGCTGGAACCGGTGTTGGAGTTCTTCCGCGCCATCCCGCCGCCCGTCCTTGTTCCGGTGCTGATCCTGCTGATGGGCATCACTGACTCCATGAAGATCGCCGTCATCGTCTCCGGCTGTGTCTGGCCGGTCCTGCTCAACACCATCGAAGGGGTCCGCGCTGTCGACGGCGTCCTCTCGGATTCCGCGCACACCTACGGCATCGATGGGTGGGCCCGGGTCCGCTACCTGGTCTTGCCGTCGGCMAGTCCGCAGATCCTGGCGGGTGTGCGCCAGTCGCTTTCCCTCGGGCTGATCCTGATGGTCATTTCCGAAATGTTCGCCTCGTCCTCAGGGCTTGGCTTCACCATTGTCCAGTTCCAGCGCTCCTTCGCCATCCCGGAAATGTGGTCCGGCATCGTGGTGCTGGGCCTGCTGGGCGTGGCGATGTCGTTCATCTTCCAGTGGGCCGAGCGGAACATCCTGCGCTGGTACCACGGCCAGAAAGAGGTAGAAAATGCAGCCTGACCCCACCCCGGCGCCAGCCGGGACGACGCAGCCAGCCGGGACGACACTGCCAGCCGGGACGACACTGYCAGCCGGGACGACACTGCCAGCCGGGACGACACAGCCGGAGGCAATGCTCTCCGTCCGCGGTCTGAAGAAGGTCTACCAGACCGACGGCGGCGACATCGAGGCGGTCCGCAACCTTACCTTCGATCTGCGCGCCGGCGAACTGGCGTGCCTCGTGGGTCCCTCGGGTTCCGGCAAGACCACGCTCCTGAAGTGCATCTCCGGTTTGATGGCGCCCACCGAGGGGGAGGTCCTGCTGGACGGCAAGCGGGTGTCCGGGCCGCCGAAGAAGATGGCGGTCGTCTTCCAGGAGTACGGCCGGTCCCTGTTCCCCTGGATGCGGGTCCGGGACAACGTTGAGTTGCCCCTGAAGAACCAGGGCGTGCCGAAGGCCGAGCGGGACAAACTCGTCGACGAGGCCCTCGAAGCCGTCGGACTGGCCCACGTCCCGCGCTCCTACCCCTGGCAGCTTTCCGGCGGCATGCAGCAGCGCGTGGCGATCGCCCGCGCCATCGCGTACCAGCCCGAGGTGC
>NZ_JBFRFD010000566.1:0-2166 GCF_052114645.1 Arthrobacter sp. 2YAF22_2 | reverse complement strand
CGCGTGCCAGGCCGGGTTGTGATCCATCGGTTCGGTGGCGACCAGCACGTGTGGGGAACGGGCGAGGTCTTCACTGCGGGCGTGGATACGGTGGCTCCGGGCTTCCAGCGGAGCCGCCGGTCCGTAGACGCCCGCAGGGTCGCTTTGCAGGATGTAGAGCTCGTGGGTGGCCGGGAACCTGACCGCCCAAAGATCCGTCGCCGTCGTCAATATGAGGTTCAGGCTGTAGACCGGCAGTCGCTCGGCGATCCACGTGATGGCCCGGGTGATGCCTTCAGTAACGTCCCCGCCAGCCCTGCGGCTCTCGGCGGTAATAAGGGCGAAGAGCCGTTCACTGTCGGTCTCGCCGTGAACGAGGTCCGCGACCCCGAGCCCGGTCAGGTGTTGATCGAGCTGTCCGAGCCCATGGAAGGCGCCGTTATGGGCGAAGAGCCGGCCGTCCTGCTCAAACGGATGCGTGTTGACCAGCGTATGCGCGCCGGTGCTGGCGTAGCGCACGTGGGCCAGGAATGTGGTGCTCTTGAGGTTCCGGGCCTCGCGTGCAAAGGCGTGGTCCTCCCAAGCGGCGAACGGCTGCTTGGCCACATGTGCTCCACCTTCGGCGTCAAAGGTGCCGATGCCGGTTCCGTCGGGCTCCTTCCGGCTCTGATTTGAGAGACTGTCCGGGGCGTCCAGGAGCCAGAACGTTGCACGGACCGGTTGGGGGCCTGCATGCAGTCCAAACAGTCGGCACACGTTGGTTCCTTTGTCGGTGTCTGCTGGCTAGTGGTGGAAAGCTTGCGTTGTGCCGCTGGAGGGCATCGGCGTGGTGAGCGCGTCCAGGTAGGTGACTTCCTTTTTCAGGTCCGCCAGGAAACTCGAGGCCAGGTYGCGGGTGAAGCCGTTACGGACAACAATCCGTTGGACGGTGATCTCGCTCAGTCCGTCGGGCAGCGGGTAGGCCGGGACGAGCCAGCCGTTCATGCGCAGTCGTTCGGAGAGGTGGTGCAGGTTCCAGTTGCTGGTGTGGCTCTCGCTGAGTTGCCACGCGAAAACCGGGATGTCGGATCCGTCGCTCCACAAGGTGAAGGGCTCCATCGCCCCGATTTCGCCGGACAAGTAGAGCGCAACGTCCCGGGACGTTGCCTGGACCGACCGGTAGCCGGCGAAGCCGAGGCGCAGGAAGAGGTAGTACTGCATGAGGACCTGGGCGCCGGGTCGGGAGAAGTTCAGCGCGAAGGTGGGCATGTCCCCGCCCAGGTAGCTGACGTGGAAGACCAGGTCGTCGGGGAGCGCTTGTTCGTCCCGCCAGACAACCCAGCCCAGACCGGGGTACACCAAGCCGTACTTGTGGCCCGACGTGTTGATCGAGGCGACCCGGGGGAGCCGGAAGTCCCAAATCGTCTCCGGCTGCAGGAAGGGCGCAATCATGGCTCCGGAGGCGCCGTCGACGTGAATCGGAATGTCCAGGCCGCGGCGGGCCTGGATGACGTCCAGGGCCGCCGAGATTCTCTCGACTGGTTCGTAGGCGCCGGTGTAGGTGACGCCCATGATGGCAATGACACCGATGGTGTTCTCGTCGACATACGCGTCCAGGTCGTGGCCGTCCAGCGTCTGGTGTTCCTCCGACACCGGAACGTAACGGGCCTCCACCTCCCAGTAATTGCAAAACTTCTCCCAGCACACCTGCACCGCGGAGCTGAGAACCAGGTTGGGTTGGTCCGTAGAGAGTCCGGCGGCGCGGCGGGCGTGCTGCCACCGTCGCTTCAAGGCGAGCCCGCCGAGCATGCAGGCCTCGGAGGATCCGATCGTGGACGTGCCGATAGTTGCGGCCGGATCGGGCGCGTTCCACAGGTCCGAGAGCATCCGCCAGCACCGCGTTTCGATCAGTGCAGTCTGCGGGTATTCGTCCTTGTCGATCATGTTCTTGTCGAACGTCTCGGCGTAAAGCTTCACCGCTTCGGGTTCCATCCACGTCCCAACGAACGTGGCCAGGTTCAGCCGGGAGTTACCGTCCAGCATCGCCTCGTCGTGGACAACCTGATAGGCAGTCGAGGGGAGGGACTCCCCGTCGGGAATCGTAAAACGCGGAAAGGTGGTGGATTCGCCCGGCCGGCTGAACAACGGGTTCAACTCGATGACCGTGTCGTGATCCTGAGCCGATGTCCGGTGTGACCTGCTCATGGT
>NZ_JBFRFD010000565.1:0-2170 GCF_052114645.1 Arthrobacter sp. 2YAF22_2 | reverse complement strand
GGGTTCGCCCTGAGCGTCCCCTGACGCCGGGCCGGCGCGGGCAGCGCGGGCAGCGCGGGCAGCCGGTGGCGGCTGGCCATTTGGTCGACAGCACCACCCGGCCGCTACCCGGCGGCTGCGCTCAGGCCTGCTTGACCAGGGCTGCTTCGACGCTGATCTTGACCTTGTCGCTGACCAGCAGACCGCCCGCTTCGAGGRCCGCGTTCCAGGTCAAGCCGAATTCCTTGCGGCTGATATCCGCCTCGGCGCTGAAACCGGCACGGGTCTGGCCATAGGGATCCACCGCGACGCCGGTAAATTCCACTTCCAGATCAACCGGCTTCGTGGTTCCGCGGATGGTGAGGTCGCCGGAAAGCACGTAGTCCTCGCCCTCGCCCCGGACCGACGTCGCGCGGAAGGTCATCTCGGGGTAGTTCTCGACGTCGAAGAAGTCGGGGCCGCGCACATGGCCGTCGCGGTTGGTGTCGCCGGAGTCGAAGCTGGCGGTCTTGACCGTGGCATGCAGGGAGGCATCCGCCAGCGAGTCTCCGACGCGCGCCTCCGCCGAGGCTTCGTTGAAGCGGCCACGGACTTTGCTGATCCCGGCGTGGCGGACGCTGAAGCCGATTTCGCTGTGGGACATGTCCAGCGTCCAGACGCCAGGGGTCAATCCTTGGGGCAGGGTCATTGCCGTTTCTCCTTCGCATTGATGGCGGACGGACCGCCGAGAATTGGAGGTCCCCCACAAGCATGCTAACGAGGAACCCCGCATGGCAATAGGCACTCAGGCCGGTATGCCGTTCAGGCTCCCTTGGCCGCCGTCACGAAGACCCGGATCTTGGACAGGTCCTTGACGCCACGGGATTGCTCGACGCCGGAGGAGACGTCCACTCCCCACGCGCCGGCCGCCGCGGCGGCTTGAGCCACGTTCACCGGGTCAAGGCCGCCGGCCAGCAGCCACCGCCGCCCTTCCAACCCCAGGGCGCGGACCGAGCCGTAATCCCAGGCCTCCCCGGATCCGGGCACGGCCGCATCGATCAGCAGCAAATCCTCGCCCCAGTCCGCGAACTCCTCCGGCGCTGCCTCCATGGTGATGGCCCTGATGATCTGCAGGCCGGCGTCGTGTACCGCCCGGACGTCCTCGGGCGTGCGTTCACCGTGCAGCTGCAGCCACTCCAGTCCTGCCTCGCGGGCCACCGCGACGGCGTCGGCCGCCGTTTCGTGCCGGAAGACGCCGACGGCGGCCACCCCGGCCGGCACTCCGACGAGCAGCTCCCGGGCCCGGTCCGGGGGAACCTCGCGGGGGCTGCGGGTCAGCACGAAACCGACCGCATCGGCGCCGGCGTCGACCGCGGCCTGCACCGAATCGGCGGTGCTGAGGCCGCACACTTTGACGAACATTCCGGCTCCCTACGCAGCTGATAGTCCCTTTGACGTTAGCAAGACCGCCCCCGCCGCGGCGAGATGACGCCCGGCGGCTAGGCTGGAGCGATGGAGATCATCCGGTTCGCCGAGCTCAAACCCCGCCCGTGGCACACCGGCGGGGTCACCCGCGCCCTGGCCAGCTTCCCGGACGCCGCCGGGCCGGGGACGCCGCAGGACGGGGGCTGGGACTGGCACATCAGCATCGCGGAGGTCGCCAAGGCCGGCCCCTACCCCAGCTTCCCGGGGATGGAACGGGTACTCACCGTGGTCGGCGGCGAACTGCTGCTCCTGACCGTGGACGGCGCCGAGCACCCCCTGGAGAAATACCGGCCGTTCCGGTTTGCCGGCGATGCGGACAGCGCCGGGGCCCTCCCCACCGGGGATATCCGCGAGCTGAACGTTTTGACGCGTACCGGCGCGTACAAGGGCTACACCTCCATTATCGAACTGTCGAAGAAGCGCGCCCACCCGGTGTTCGCCGGCCAGCTCGGCATTCTGCTGCAGGGCCAGGCCACGGTCAGTGCGGGCGGCGGCGCTGGTGCCGGTAACGGCGGCGGTGACACGGACGCCGGCGGCGGTGAGCCGCTCGGCCGGTACGACGCCGTCGTCGGCTCAGGCACCGGCACACCGGAAATCCTGGGCCGCGGTTTCCTCGCGGTCGTGTCGATCGACCCGGTCGCAGACTAGCCGAGACCCGGCCGCCCCGACCCGTCATCGGTTGCTCCACAAGCGCCGTTATGAGCCCTCAAAAGGGCCGGTTCGGAGC
>NZ_JBFRFD010000564.1:0-2174 GCF_052114645.1 Arthrobacter sp. 2YAF22_2 | reverse complement strand
GCGCAGCAGGACCTCCGTGCCGATCTCCACGATCAGGCCGCTGCGCTCCGCGGTGGGAATGAACTGCTCCGGCGGGACCAGGGCGCCGTCGCGTTCCCAGCGGGCCAGCGCCTCCACCTTGACCACGGTGCCGAGCCGGGAGGACACGATCGGCTGGTAGTGCACCACGATTTCCCCGCTGTCCACGGCGGCCCGCAGTCCGGCCTCCAGCTGGGTTCGTTCCAGCAGGGCACTCAGCATTTCCGGGCGGAAGCGCAGGTAGCGGTTCTTGCCGGCCGCCTTCGCCGCGTACATGGCGATGTCCGCGCGGCGGACCAGCTCGGAAGCGTCGACGGTGTCATCGCTGATGGACGCCAGGCCCAGGCTCAGGCTGGGCCGCAGCATGGTGCCGTCAATGTAGACCGGCGCCTTCAGCGATTCGACGATCCGCGCCGCAGCGGCGTCGGCGTCGAGCGAACCGACCAGCAGGATCACAAATTCGTCCCCGCCCAGCCGTGCTACAACGTCGCTGGGCCGGACGCTGGCACGCAACCGGCGGCCCACCTCGATCAGCATCTGGTCGCCGGCGTGGTGGCCGTGGACGTCGTTGACTTCCTTGAAATCGTCCAGGTCCAGCAAGAGGACGTCGACGGCGGTCCCGCACGGTCCGGCCAGGGCGTGCGCCAGCCGGTCGTCGAAGAGTTGCCGGTTGGACAGCCCGGTCAGTGCGTCCTGGAAGGCGAGGGCCTTCAGCTGGCTGGCCTGGGCGGCGAGGTCCGCCATCGCCTGGTTGATCCGGTCCTGGGCACGCCTGGCCTCGGTGACATCCCGGAAGCTCCAGACCCGCCCCACGACGCGGTCGTCCACCTGCTGCGGGCGCGAATAGCGTTCAAAGATGCGTCCATCGCGGAAGTGCAGCACGTCGTGGCTCTCCGCCTCCGGATCGGCGAACAGGGCAGTCACCTTTGCGAGGAACTGGTCCGGGTTCGCCAGCTGGCCTAGGACGAAGACCAGCAGGGCTTCGTTATCGCCGGTGTCCGCGAGCTCGCGCGGGATGCCCCACATCGAGAGGAACTGGTTGTTCAGGGAGGAGATCCGGCCGTCGGCGCCGACCACAAGGATGCCGTCCGCGGTGGATTCCAGCGTGGCGGCGAGCAGGGACAAGGCTTCGCGGAGCCGGGCGTCCTCTTCGGTGCGCGCGGACGTGCTCATGCGGCCGCAACCGGATGAATCTGAGACCAACGATGCTGCATTTTGAATCCTCCCCCCAGAAATCATAGGGGGCGGATGGGAGCTGCGTCGCCACGCCCCGCCCGGAGGCGCGCGGCGCTGTTTGGCGGCGCGGCTCCGGAGGTGCCGTTCAGTCGGCGGTGGCGAATCCGCCCAGGACCGCCGCGGCCGTGCCTAGGGCAACAGTGTCTGCCGGAGCCCCGGCTCGCGTCCCGGCTCGGGTCCCGGCTCGCATCCCGGCAGCGGACCGGCCCAGGCCGTGCACCGTCCATCCGGCGGCGGTCCAGGCTGCGGCGTCGAGGGCGTTCCGGGCGTCCAGCACGGTCCGGCGCCGGACCAGTTCGCCCGCCGCCGCCGGCGAGAGCGAGCGGTAGGCTTCCCATTCGGTCAGCAGCAGGACCAGCTCGGCGCCGTCGAGCGCCCGCTCGGTGGAGGCTTCGAAGCGCAGCTGCGGGTAGCGCAGCCACGCGTTGTTGATCGCGGCCGGGTCCGTGACGGTGACGTGCGCGCCGGCGTCGGCGAGTTGCTGGGCCACATCCAGGGCCGGCGAGTCTCGGATGTCGTCGGTGTCCGGTTTGAAGGACGCGCCCAGCACGGTCACCCGCCGGCCGCCCAGCTGGCCGCCGCAGAGGTCCCGGGCTGCCGCCACGGTGCGGGAGCGCTGGTCCCGGTTGATCCCGTCCACGGTGGCCATCCAAGCGTCCACCGAGTCCACGCCCAGCGCGGCGGCCTGCACCCGGAGCGAGCGGATGTCCTTGGGCAGGCAGCCGCCGCCGAAGCCCAGGCCGGCGTGCAGGTAGCGGCCGCCGATCCGCGGATCCAGGCCCATCGCCTCGCCCAGCTCCGTCACGTCCGCGCCGGAGGCCTCGCAGAGCTCGGCCATGGCGTTGATGAAACTCAGCTTGGTGGCGAGATAGGCGTTCGACGCCGACTTGATCAGCTCCGCCGTGGCGAAGTTGCAGATG
>NZ_JBFRFD010000563.1:0-2175 GCF_052114645.1 Arthrobacter sp. 2YAF22_2 | reverse complement strand
GCTGTGCACGACGCCGCCGTGCAGGGCGGCGGGCCGGATGCGGAGTCCGTCGGCGGTTTCTTCGACATCCCCGCCCAGGCGGTTGATCTCGGCCGCGAGGGCCGCGAGCCGGTCTGTTTCGTGGCCGCGCAGGTGGGCGATGCCGGTGAGCGTCGAGGGAGTCGTGGCGAGGGCACACAGGGCGGCGACGGTGGGCGCGAGTTCGCTGGTCTCGGCGAAGGTGGCGCCCTTGATCTCCGGGCCGCCGGTGACGGTCAGGGTCCCGTCCGCGAAGCTGACGCTGGCGCCCATGGTCGCGAGGATACTGCGCCAGAGGTCGCCGACCTGGGTGGTCTGCGCCGGCCAGTTGGGAATGCGGACGGTTCCGCCGGTGGCGAGGGCCGCGGCCAGGAAGGGGCCGGCGTTGGACAGATCCTGCTCGATCCGCCGGTCGAAGCCGGGGATCGGGCCCGGGGAAACAATCCAGTGGTTGGCTACGGAGTCGTCGATGCTGACGCCCACCTCGCGCAGCACGGCCACAGTCATGGCAATGTGGTCCAGGCTCGGTACAGGCTTTCCGACATGTTCGAGATGGAGCCCCTCGGTGAAGCGGGCACCGGCCAGCAACAGGGCCGAGACAAACTGGGATGAGGCGCTGGCATCGATTACGAGGTGACCGCCGCGGACCGCGCCCGTGCCCTCGACCGTGAACGGCAGGGACGACGCCGGGCCACCGTCGGGCGCGCCGACCGCCACGCCGAGGCCGGCCAGGGCCTCAATGATGGCGCCCATCGGGCGTTTGCGGGCGTGCGGGTCGCCGTCGAACAGGGTCCTGCCGCGGTGCAGCGCTGCCACCGGCGGCACGAAGCGCATGACCGTGCCGGCCAGCCCGCAATCGACGGCCGTGTCAGTGGTGGGGGCGTCCAGGTCAACGGGGGTGATGTCCAGGTCCGGGCCGTAGGCGCCGTCGCCGGGCACCTCGGTAATGGTCGCCCCCAGCTGCCGCAGGGCCCCGATCATCAAGGCCGAGTCCCGGGAGTGCAGTGGTGCCCGCAACCGCGACGGGCCGTCCGCGAGGGCTGCCAGGATCAGGTACCGGTTGGTCAGCGACTTGGAGCCCGGGACGGTGACGGTGGCGTCGACAGGACGATCCGCGAACGGCGCACGCCAATGCGGGCCGCCGTCGGCCGGGAGGGACGAGGCCGTGGCGGCGGGGGTGGTGCCAGTCATTGCCGTCTTAGGCTCCGACTGCGTGGTCGACGGCCTTGCGGACGGCCTTGTCGGCTTTCTTCAGTTTCTTGCCGGTGGTCTTCCGGGCGTCGGAGGCCAGGTGCGCGGTGGTCTTCCGGGCATCGGCAGCGAGGTGCTCGGCACGCCAGGCCAGCCCCGGCTTGCCGGCAGTGTCGACCGAAGCCAGCAGCACGCCTCCGGTCAGGGAAACGTTCTTCAGGAGCCGCTTGCGCCGGGCGTCGCGGCCCTCCTTGGAGGAGATATCCGCGCTGCGCCATTCGACGAAGCCGTTGAGTGCGGAGATCAGTGCCAGGACTGTGGCGGCGAGGCGGGCGGACTTGCCGAGGGCGAAGCAGACGCCTGCGCCAACCTGCGTCCCGCCGATCACACGGGCCAGGACCTTCTCGTCGGTCTGGAACGGCAGGGCATCAGCGGCACGGCGCAGCAGGGGAGACAGCTGGGTGGCAGTGTCATCCGCATTCCGGAGCTTGTCCAAGCCTGCGAGCACGAAACTGGAGGCGAGCATGGGGCGGGCGAGAAAGCGGACAACTGACATGAGTTTCCTCCTGGATGAGTGAACCGCGGAYGCTGTGCGGGAGAACCGGTTCTAGTCTTGCACTTTTGCGGAATATTTGCCCATTGTGCGGGGTTGTCCAAGTAGTGCCGAAACGTGGCGCAGAGCCCGCATAGTTGGAGCATGAAGGAAGGCGGAGATTTGGTTCTGCTGAGTGAAATCGGGCAGCTGAAAGCTGTTCCCGCCGACCCGTGGGCTTTGGCCCTGACGGGAGCTTTGAGCGCGCGTCCGCGGGTGACAGTAGACTTGACCGCAATGAGCACCAAGGATCCGGCCACTGCGGCCATGCACCATGTCGCCGGCAACGACGACGGCCAGCGCGCCACGACAGCTGCTGAAATGCGGGCTGCTGCGTCCACCACCGTGGACGATACAGCCGTGGACCATACAGC
>NZ_JBFRFD010000562.1:0-2189 GCF_052114645.1 Arthrobacter sp. 2YAF22_2 | reverse complement strand
GGGATTCGATCTCGCTGCGCCACGGCATGCGTCCGGTGACGACAAGCGGCAGGGTCTCATCCACCATCCGGCGGTCTCTCAGCAGGCCGGCCGTGACCTCGGCCAGCGACCTGCCTTCGAGCGATTCTCCGTCGCCGAGCCGTCGGAATGCCGATACGCCGTTGGGGCTCGCATACTGCACGATCCCTTCGGCGTCGAGCCGGATCAGCCCGTCCCCGACGCGGGGCGCGCCGCGGCGCGACCCGGTGGGCGAGGCAAAGTCCGGCCAGAGGCCCAGGGTCCCCATGCGCAGCAGGTCGTAGGCGCACTGGCGGTAGGTCAGTTCCAGCCGCGAGGGCATCCGGGAGCTGGAGAGGTCCATGTGTGAGGTCACCACCGCCAGCGTCCGGCCGTTGCGAACCATCGGCACGGCCTCGACCCGCATGGCTGTGTCGCTGCTCCAGTTGGTCTCGTTGGACCGTTCGATCGTACGGGTTTCCCAGGCCTTGTCGACGAGCCGTTTCAGGTCCGAGCGGATCCCCTCCCCCACGAAGTCGGCGTGGAACACCGTATGCGTGGTGGAGGGGCGGACATGGGCCAGCGCCACGTAGCCGAGCTCCGGGTGCGGGAACCACAAGGCCAGGTCGGCGAACGCGAGGTCGGCGACCATCTGCCAGTCCCCCACGAGCAGGTGCAACCACTCGGCATCCCCCGGCCCGAAATCAGCATGCTCCCTGATAGGGTCCGTAAAGATTGCCACTGCACCTCCATTTGCGACGCCGGGAACTGCAAACTCCCTAGCGTCGGACGATTGACCTCAAGAGCCTCAATGCTACCGACAGTGAGGCCATGTCATCGGCCTCGAGGGCGTTCACCTCGTCGAACATCGACTTGGCCCGGCCCAACTGCTCGACATTCTGGCCTTCCCAGGCTGCCAGCCGTTCCTCCGACGGCATGTCCGGCGGTGTCGTCGCCAGGACCGCCGTCGTCATGTCCGAGACGGTCGAGTACAGGTCGTCGCGGAGGGCCGCACGGGCCAGGGCCTGCCAGCGGTCCTTACGGGGCAGCTTGGTGATGCGCTCGAGCAGCGAATCGGCGTGGAACCGGTTGAAGACCGAGTAGTAGACGTGCGCGATGTTCTCCACCGGCTCGGGGCTGAGCTGCACGATCTTGGCAATGTCCAGCAGCACGAAGCTTTCAAACAGCTCCGCCCAGCGGTGCGCCAGATCCTCTGGAAGCTCCCAGCTCCGGGCCTTCTCGAGCCAATGCATCACCCGCTCGCGGTCGTCGCCGCGCAGGTAGTCCAGCAGCCGGGCCCGCATCGGGTCCATCAGCGGCTTGAATTCGGCCACGATTTCGGCGATCGGGCGCGCGGCGTTGCCCTGGCTCAGGACCCAGCGGACCGCGCGGTCCAGCAGCCGGCGGATGTCCAGGTGGACGGTGCTCCAGTGCTCGGTCGGGAACGACGCCGGGAGTGCGTTGAGCTCGGCCACCATGATGTTCAGCTCGTAGACCTCGCGGAGGGCGACAAAGGCCTTGGCGACCGCGGCTTCGGTGGCGGACGTTTCCTCCATGGCGCGGAACGCGAACGTGATGCCGCCCATGTTGATCATGTCGTTCGCGACCACTGTCGCGATGATTTCGCGGCGCAGCGGGTGGGTGTCCAGGTCTGCGTCGAACCGTTCGCGCAGCTGCTTCGGGAAGTAAGCCCGGAGGGTCTCGCGGAACCACGGGTCCACCGCGAGGTCGCTGTCCCGCAGCGCGGCGGCGAGTTCGATTTTGGCGTAGGCGGCCAGCACGGAGAGTTCCGGCGAGGTCAGACCTTGGCCCTGCTCAAGACGTTCGCGCAGCGTCTCGGTGGTGGGCAGCGCCTCGAGCTCGCGCTTGAGGTCGGCGGATTTCTCGAGCCAATCCATCAGCCGCTCGTAGCTGGGGCTCCATTCGGCGACGCGCATCCGGTCGTTAAGCAGCAGGATGTTCTGGTCGATGTTGTCCTCAAGCACCAGCCGGCCGACTTCCTCCGTCATCGAACCGAGGAACTCCGCGCGCTCCGCGGGGGCCAGCTTGCCGGCGGCCACCATGCGATCCACGAAGATCTTGATGTTGACCTCGTGGTCGGAGCAGTCCACGCCCGCAGAGTTGTCAATGGCGTCAGTGTTCAGGATGACGCCCTGCAACGCTGCCTCGATGCGCCCGCGCTGGGTCATGCC
>NZ_JBFRFD010000561.1:0-2197 GCF_052114645.1 Arthrobacter sp. 2YAF22_2 | reverse complement strand
GCCGCCGCGTTCGTTGCCACACTGTGGGGCCTGCTGTCAGCCAACTTCATCTGGCTTCCCTTCAGCGGCCGCCTCGCGCGGCTGTCCGAACTGGACATTGAACGACGGACACTCCTGATGGAAGGGATGCTCGCGGTGCAGGCCGGAGCCCAGCCGCTGCTGCTGGCCGAACGGCTCCGTTCCATGGTTCCGGAGCACCAGCTGAAGAGCTCCGGACGGGACAAGGGCGCCGGCAAGGAACCAGAGAACCTGGACACTGCGGCGTGACTTCCCGGCGGCGCCCGCGTAAAAAA
Source organism: Arthrobacter sp. 2YAF22_2 (assembly GCF_052114645.1). Taxonomy (NCBI): domain Bacteria; kingdom Bacillati; phylum Actinomycetota; class Actinomycetes; order Micrococcales; family Micrococcaceae; genus Arthrobacter; species Arthrobacter sp. 2YAF22_2. The sequence continues at coordinate 1,904 of NZ_JBFRFD010000561.1, read as the reverse complement.
CCAGAAGCGCACCACGTCGACGAACGTTGGATGGCGTCCTATATGGACATGGTCACCGTGCTGATGTGCCTGTTCATCGTCCTCTTCGCAATGTCCACGGTGGACGCGAACAAGTTCGAGAAGCTGCGCAACTCGCTCGCCACCGGGTTCGGCGCGGTTGCCTCCGAGACCGTGGATACGGCGTCCGGCACGGTGGTCCCGCCCGAACTCGTGGACAAGAACCTTGAGGCGTTCGCGGCCAACCAGGCGCCGGCCAACAAAGCGGCGGCCAACCAGGCGGCGGGCGTCCCAGACGCGAAGACCTCCCTCGACGAAGCGATGAAGGAAGTGGACCGGCTGCACGCCCTCGAGGCGAAAATGAAGGCCGGCCTCGCCGCGGCCGGCCTCACCGACAACGTCGAGTTCCAAATCGACCAGCGCGGGCTCACGGTCAAACTTGTCGGCTCCCAGACCTTCTTCGAAGCGGACCGGCCCGAACTCACCACCAGGGCCACCCAGGTTCTGCAGGTCATCTCGCCGATCCTCGGACCGGCAGCACTGGAGATCATGGTCGAGGGCCACGCGGCCAACGGCATCACGGCGTACCCGTCCACCTGGGAGCTGTCCTCGGCGAGGGCGGTCAATGTGCTGCGCTACATGGTGGACCGCGGCGGGATCCCCGCGGGGACCATCGGCGCTGTCGCGTTCGGCTCGGCCCGGCAGGTCAACGACGATTCCACGCCGGCCCTGATGGAGCTCAACCGTCGGGTGGACATCGTGGTGATCTCGGACAAGCCCGAGGTGGTCCGGGCCCTCATTCCCCAGGCGCTGAAGCTTAGCCAGAAATAGGCTGCGCTCCGGGGTTTCTGGCCCGCATTATTGCCTGAGGCGTTCTGCTTACGACCGCGGATCCCTTGCCGATAGTGGCAACCGTGAGTGTTATGGATGAGCGGGAAGTGGTACGGGAGCGGACCGTTAGCGTCTATGACTTTCGGCGTCCCGCGACGCTGGCACGAGAGCACAGCCGCGTCCTGGAACTCGCCTTCGAAACCTTCGCCCGCCAGTGGGGAACCCAGCTGACCGCCAAGGTCCGGGTTAAGTCAGTGGTGAGGCTAGAAGACGTAGGCATGCAGAGCTACGACGAGTACGCCGCCTCGCTGCCGGCCGTGACGGCCATGGTGCTGTGCACCATCGAAGCACAGGACTCCAAGCTGGTAGTGCAGTTTCCCGCCCCGTCGGCCTTGGGCTGGATCAACCGGATGCTCGGCGCCTCGAATGACACGGCCATGCCCGACCGGAAATTCACCCAGATCGAACAGGCCCTGGTCAAGGGGCTGATGGATGAGGCGCTCGAGGACCTCGGATACTCGCTCGGACCGCTGTTGAGCGAGACCATCCGGGTAGACACCGTCCAGTACAACTCCCAGTTCGCCCAGGCCGCCGCGCCCACCGAATTGATGATCGTCGCCGCCTTCACCATCAACGTCGGCGACATCAGCGCCCCGGCCACCCTCGCGGTGCCGGCAGCCATCCTGCTGGGCCGGTTGAAGAAGGTCAACCCCACGGATAACCGCGGCGATGCCGCCCACCGCGTCAGTTCCCAGCTGGAGCGCGTCCCGGTGGAGCTCTCGGTCCGACTCTCGACCTCGTACGTCACCCCCAGCCAGGTGCTGGGCCTCGCAGTCGGGGACGTCCTGACCCTCCCGCACCTGGAGAACCGGCCCTTCGACCTCACCTTGGACGGCACGAGGCTGGCCACCGCCGCCCCGGCCCGCAACGGGTCCCGGGCCGCCGCCGTCATTGTCACAATTGAGGAGAACAACTAATGAGCATGACCCTGACCAAGCATGAATCGTCGGCGGAACGGCTCGTTGAGGAACTGCCGAGCCCGGTGGCCCTGAAGGTTGTCGCGCTGGTTCCCGCCC
>NZ_JBFRFD010000560.1:0-2205 GCF_052114645.1 Arthrobacter sp. 2YAF22_2 | reverse complement strand
GATCTTCCCCAAGGCCGGATGGGTGGAGCACGACCCGGCGGAGATCTGGGACAACACCCGCGAGGTGATCGGATCCGCCCTGTCCAAGGCGAACCTCACGCGGCACGACATTGCCGCCGTCGGCATCACCAACCAGCGTGAGACAGCCGTCGTCTGGGACAAGACCACCGGCAAAGCCGTCTACAACGCCATCGTCTGGCAGGACACCCGCACCCAGCCCATCGTCGACGAACTTGCGGCGGACGGCGGCGTGGAGCGGTTCAAACAGAAGGTCGGCCTGCCACTGGCGACCTACTTCTCCGGCACCAAGATCAAGTGGATCCTGGACAACGTGGACGGCGCCCGCGCCAAGGCGGAGGCCGGGGACCTGCTGTTCGGCAACACGGACAGCTGGGTCACCTGGAACCTGACCGGCGGGACCGACGGGGGCGTGCACATCACCGACGTGACCAACGCCTCCCGGACCATGTTCATGGACCTCGAAACGCTCAGCTGGGATGAGGAGATCCTGGCCGCGTTCGGTGTGCCGAAGTCCATGCTGCCCGCGATCAAGTCCTCTTCCGAGGTCTACGGAACGGTGCACACCTCGCAGCTGCTGCGCGAAGTTCCCGTCTCCGGAATCCTGGGCGACCAGCAGGCGGCGACCTTCGGCCAGGCCGCGTTCGCGAAGGGCGGGGCCAAGAACACTTACGGCACCGGCAACTTCATGATCGTCAACACCGGCGAGGAGATCGTGCACTCCAAGAACGGTCTGCTCACGACCGTCTGCTACAAGATCGGCGACGCGAAGCCGGTCTACGCCCTGGAAGGTTCCATCGCCGTCACCGGTTCCCTGATCCAGTGGCTCCGGGACAACCTCGGTATGATCTCGTCCGCACCGGAGGTGGAAACGCTGGCGAAGACGGTTGAGGACAACGGCGGCGTGTACATCGTTCCGGCCTTCTCTGGCCTGTTCGCCCCCTACTGGCAGAGCGATGCCCGCGGAGTCATCGTGGGACTGACGCGCTTCGTCAACAAGGGGCACATTGCCCGGGCCGCCCTGGAAGCGACGGCATTCCAGACCCGCGAGGTCCTCGACGCCGCCAACGCCGATTCCGGCGTGGACATGGAAGACCTGAGGGTCGACGGCGGAATGGTCGCCAACGACGCGCTGATGCAGTTCCAGGCCGACATCCTGGGCATCCCCGTCATCCGTCCGAAGATCGTTGAGACCACCGCGCTGGGTGCTGCCTACGCGGCGGGCCTGGCCGTGGGTTTCTGGAAGGACACCGAGGAAGTCGGCAAGTACTGGGCGGAGGACAAGCGCTGGGAACCCAAGATGGAAGCCGGTGAGCGCGACCGTCAGCTGCGCCTCTGGAAGAAGGCCGTCACGAAGTCCATGGGCTGGGTCGACGAGGACGTGAAGTAGGCCTTTCGAGCCCCGAAAAGGGGCCGGTGACTCCCGCCCGCCCGCTTCGCGGTGCCCACCACACCATGGCGGGGAGTCACCGGCCCCTTTTCGTCCGATGGGGAGTTTGTCTGTGCGCTAAAGTGGTCCTATGCGTGCGATCACCCTGCTTAGCTAGCCGCCCGGCATCCCGACGAAAACCGGATTGCCGAGCGGCAGCCCCTCCATGTCGAGGGGCTTTTGTGTGTCCGGGAGATTTGCCGGCCCGCAGCAGGGTACCAAGAGATCAGGCAGGACAGTCCTGATCAACAAGATCGAAAGAAAAGAAGAGGCCAGCAGTGAGCGTTCAGCCGGAGACAGAGACCGGATCAGCAGCAGCCGTCGCGAACGATGGCCCCGAAGAGGGTGCCTACAGCTTCGCGGCCATGGAGGCCAAATGGCCCCAGGTCTGGGAGGACCTCAAGGTCTTCACGCCCCTGGATGACGGCTCGAAGGAACGCCGCTACGTGCTGGACATGTTCCCCTACCCCTCCGGGGACCTCCACATGGGCCACGCCGAAGCCTTCGCAATGGGCGACGTCGTCGCTCGTTACCTGCGCCAGCAAGGTTACGACGTGCTGCACCCGATCGGCTGGGACTCCTTCGGCCTGCCCGCGGAGAACGCCGCCATCAAGCGCAACGCACACCCTAGCGAGTGGACCTACGCCAACATCGACACCCAGGCGGCGTCGTTCAAGCGGTACGCCATCTCCGTGGACTGGTCCCGCCGGCTGCACACCTCGGACCCCGAGTACTACCGTTGGACCCAGTGGCTGTTC
>NZ_JBFRFD010000559.1:0-2217 GCF_052114645.1 Arthrobacter sp. 2YAF22_2 | reverse complement strand
GGCTCGCGGTGTGGATCCYGGTCTCGGACGCCAGCCCGGGGACATGATCGGCCAGTGCCAGGACGTCACTGTAGCGGCCCTCGAAGGCGGCCAGTTTGCACTCGGCGAGAAGCAGCTCACCGCGCGCTGCTTCGAGCGCGGCTGTGTCTTCCGTGGTCGCCTCCGCGAGACGGTCGCGTACCAGGTCCAGCCGGGCTCGCGCCGCTGCTGAGGTGCCGGGACCGCGCTGGTCCAGCTCCACCTGCAGTAGTTGCAGGGCCACCCACTCGCCCAGTGGCAGGTCTTCGCCGCTAGTGGCTTCCAGCTTGTTCAGCACCCGCCTGGCGGACTCGTCGTTGTTGACCGCGATGTGAGCCTGCACTGATTCGATGGCCACGCCGGCGGCCGCCCCGAAGGCGTCGATTTCGTGGACAAATCTCAGCGCCGAGGTCGGGTCGGACGCGTTGTTGGCCAGTCGGGCGGCGGTGAGCGCTGTTGCGGTGCTGACTTGTTCCCCGCAGTCCAGGGCCCAGGCCACGTCGGCAGACCCGGCGGGTTCGGACTGCTCGGTGTCGGCCAATACGGCGGTGAGACGACGCCGGAGTTCCGCACTGCGTCCCGGGGGGACAACCCCCGCGACGATCGTAGCGGTCACCGGGTTGGCCACACTGACCATCGGGGGGTGGTTGTGGCTGACCTGGATGAGGCCCCGCTCCTGGAGGTTGTCCATGTCTTGTGGGTTGAAGATTGCCATGAGCGTCTGGAGCGGCACGGCGCCAGCGAGCGCCAGGAGCTCGAACACGTCGCGCTGACCTGGGCTGAGCCTGTTCAGCCGTGCCTTGATGACGTCGCGAACTTCGCCGGTCAGAGCGATGGGACGCCCGTTGAGGACCCAGGCCTCCCCCTGCCGCACGATCGTGCCGAGTTTGATCTGTTCGCGTGCCAGGGAATGGAGGAACAGCGCGTTTCCGCCGCTTGCACTCCAGAGCGCCCGGGCCGCGGTGTGCGAGAACTGTCCGCCGTATTCCTGGTTGAGCGTGGCGGCCGTCTCGGCGAAGTCGAACGGCTCCAGGTCTACTCGGCGGAGCAGATCATCCTTCCACAGACCCATGATGTCCCCGCCGACGTGGGGCAGATCCACGCAGGCGGCCAGCAGGGTCACATGACCCCCGGCACTGAGCTGGGCGACCATCATGCAGGACAGGTCGTCCAGGTCGTGGGCRTTGTCCACGAAGATGATGATGGGGCGTCCCTGGGCCTTCGTGTGGAGCAGTTGCGTGAGTCCGCGGAGCACCATCAGCGGGTGCTCCAGGTGCGAGGAATCAAGGTCATTGAGGAGGACGCTCAGGGCGCCGTACGGAAGTTTCGACGAAATGGAACTGCCTCGGACCTGGACGACCAGGTAGTCCTCGCCTAGTTGCTCAAGGGCGCGCTGGGCGATGAACGACTTGCCGGCGCCGTGTTCGCCGACGAGCACGACGCCGCAGCCGGAGCCGGACGTCATTGTGCCAATGACGTCAGAGACGACCTGCTGCCGGGTGAATTGTTTTTCCTGCCGCCCCTTCGATGGCTGTTGCGCGAGTGCAATCGTGTCTGTTTTGCCGCTGCCCGCAGGCACGCCGGCTTCTTGCTGAAACATGGGAGAGACCTTCGCAATCAATGTTTAACCAGTGATAAATCCACAGTATGGACTAGCCGTTGCGAAGACATCCGTAGGTAGTACTCGATTGCTTGGCACGTACCTGTCGAGCGCCTACGTGGCTGTACTCGAATGCAGCCGGGGGCCGAGGTCAGCCAACCAAGTAGTCGCCGGCCCGTCTGCGAGTGCCGGGGCGGTAGTGCACCCTACTGGCCCAGGGGACATCTACTCCGGGGCAATCCGGCGGAGGTCCTCGCGACCCTTGACGTTCAACTTCGCGTAGCTCCGGTAGAGATGGCCCTCAACTGTCCGGACGGACACCTGCAGTTCTGACGCGATTTGCCGGTCGCTCAGGCCCCGAACGGCCATTCCGACAATGTCGCGTTCCCGGCGGGTCAGGAGGCCAAGGGTATCTTCCTGCGCGGACGGGCCCTGCCCGGGCCCGCTTGTGGCGCGGTCACGGCAACGCTGCCGCTGGGACAGTGCCGTACGCTCCCGCAGCAGGTCACCGGACTCGCGATAGGTCCGGGCGGCAGCGTCATACGCCTGCCGCGATGGCCGTGGTCTACGGCAAGGCCTCCGGTGACCTGCTGCGGGAG
>NZ_JBFRFD010000558.1:0-2229 GCF_052114645.1 Arthrobacter sp. 2YAF22_2 | reverse complement strand
GCGCGCAGGGCCGGCAGGGCGTGGTCGATCCCGAAGGCGATCAGCGCCGGGCCGGCGACGCGGGCGGCCTGGGAGAGCACGACGGCGGCGATGGTCAGCCAGAAGCGCAGGCGGACCGGACGGATCAGCGAACCGAGCAGCGCCAGGGAGCGGCGCCGGACCGCCTTGCTGTCGGACTTGGATAGGTGTGCGTTGTCCTCGTTGGCGGTGCCGAAGGTAGCTGTACTCATCGGGAGATCTCCTCGGCCTCGAGTGCGGACAGCTCGGAGTCCAGGTCCCGGGGCTCCGGATCCAGGCTGGCGATGACGTAGCGGTAGTGGCTGTTCTCCGCGAGCAGTTCGGTGTGGGTGCCGACGGCGGCGATCCGTCCGTCCTCCAGCAAGGCCACCCGGTCGGCCAGGGCCACGGTGGAGGGCCGGTGGGCGACGATCAGGGTGGTGGTGTCCGCGAGCACCTCGCGCAGCCTGGCCTCGACGAGTTCCTCGGTGTTGACGTCCAGCGCGGAGAGCGGATCATCAAGGACCAGCACCTTGGGCTGGGCGGCCACGGCACGGGCCAGGGCGATGCGCTGCCGCTGGCCGCCGGACAGGCTCAGGCCCTCCTCGCCGATCAAGGTGTCCAGGCCCTGCGGCAGAGAGTAGGCGAAGTGGGCCTGGGCGGTGTCCAGCGCCTCGGCCAGGATTTGCTCCCGGCGCTCCGCCGTTTCGTTCCCCTGGACGCCGAGCAGCACGTTGTCCCGGACAGAGCTGGAAAACAGCGTGGTGTCCTCGAAGGCGACGGCCACAATGGTCCGCAGTTCCTCCACGCTGAAGTCGCGCAGGTCCACGCCGTCGATCGTGACCGAGCCCCCGGTGACGTCGAACAGGCGCGGCACGAGCTGCAGCAGGGCGCTTTTCCCGCTGCCGGTGATGCCCACCAGGGCCATGGTCTCGCCGGGGCGGATGTCCAGGCAGATGTCCTTGAGGATCGGCTTGTCCGGGGCGTCCTCGAAGGCGAAGGCGGCATTGCGGAATTCGAGGGTGCCCTTGAGCGGCGTGGGGCGGACCGGCTCCGGCGGGTCCGTGATGGTGTTGACCGAGTCCATCACTTCGAAGTGCCGGTCCACCGCGGTCTTGGCGGTGAGCGCCATGGCGAGGAGCATGCCGCAGGCCTCCACGGGGGCGGCGATGACGGCGGCGGTGGCGAAGAACGCCACGAGGGAGCCGATGCTCAGCTGGCCGCCGGCCGTCAGCATGACGCCGACGACGAGCCCGGCGCCGAGGGCGAGCTCGGGCAGCAGCGTGACGACCAGGCTGAAGCCGGCCAGGTGCTTGGCCTTCGCGATCTCGGTCAGACGCAGCTCCTGGGCCTGTTCGTTGAAGTTTTCCAGCGCTTCCTGGCTGCGTCCGAACGCTTTCAGCACACGGATGCCGTGCACGGACTCCTCGACGGTGGTGGCGAGGTCCCCGGCCTGGTCCTGGCTGCGGCGGGCCACCTTGCCGAACCGGGTGCGGAACCGGAAGCCGTAGAGCATGATCGGCACGGCGGCGGCCAGGAAGATCAGCGCCAGCTGCCAGCTCATCGAGAACATCACGACGACGCCGATCACCACCGTCAGCGTGGTGACCACGAGCATAATCGCCCCGAACGCYATCCAGCGGCGGAGGAAGTTCAGGTCCGTCATGGCGCGCGACAGGAGCTGGCCGGAACCCCAGCGGTCATGGAAGGAAACCGTCAGGTCCTGCAGTTGGCCGTAGAGCGAGACGCGCATCCGGGTTTCCACCGTGGTGGCGGGGTTGATGACGAACTGCCGGCGCAGCGCCACCAGCCCGGCCTCGGCGACGCCCAGCACCAGAATGACCAAGGAGGCGACCCAGACGGCCTGGCTGCTCCCGCCGGGGTTCAGCCAGTTGTTGACGAGCACGCGCAGCACCTGGGGGACGGCCAGGGCGACGACGCTGGCCGTCAAGGCACACAGCAGGCCCATGACCAGCCGCGGCATTATCGGCCTGACGTGCGGATAGAGACGACTGATGGAGGAGAAGAACGGGGTCTGCTTGGCCATGCCTGCTTCTTAACTGCAACTGCGAAACGGATTACGCACCTGGATGTAGTTTCCTGTAGCAACTACCCTAGGCCATCGGGTGACCCGGTTCACAGCCTCCCGGCCTGATCCGGAAGTCCGCGCGCCAATCGGGGTTTCCTGGCGGGGTCTGCGCGGGACATGCCCAGTCTTGGGGTCGCGCACCG
>NZ_JBFRFD010000557.1:0-2231 GCF_052114645.1 Arthrobacter sp. 2YAF22_2 | reverse complement strand
CCGGTAACCCATCCCGCCACCGAAATGCAAAGGACCGCCATGAGTAACCCGCCAGACCTGCACGCCAAGACCGCGATCGACGGGTTCTGGTTCGGCCTGTCAAAGCGCTCCTGGACCCTGACCTAGGCCCGCGGACTCCGGTCACCGTTACCGCCGCGGGCCGCTTGCGTGACGAAGTGTTCAACCCTGCGGTCCGGCACCAGCCAGATCAGGGCCACCGCGGTGTACATCGCGAGCCCCAGCAGCGGCTGCACGGACGCCACAGCGATACCGGCGAGGTAGATCAGCGGCGACGCTTTGCCTTTCCAGTCCCGGCCGATCGCGCGTGAAAGCGCGCCGTCCCGGCCCTGCCGGCGGATCAGCGTCTGCTGCAGCACGAAGTAGGCGACGGCTGCGCAGAGCAGGTTGATTCCATAGACCAGCACCGGTACCTCGACGAACCCCGACTCGTCCATCCAGCGGGTACTGAACGGGAACAGCGACAGCCAGAACAGCAGGTGCAGGTTGGCCCACAGGACTGATCCGTTGACCGTGTCGGCCAGGTGGATCATGTGGTGGTGGTTGTTCCAGTAGATCCCCACGTAGACGAAGCTGAGCAGGTAGCTGAGGAAGGTCGGCAGGATAGCGGCCAAGCCAGCCCAGGTCGGTTCCCCCGGCGCCCTCAGTTCCAGGACCATGATCGTGATGATGATGGCCAGTACACCATCGCTGAAGGCCTCCAGGCGGTTCTTGTTCACGGCATCAGCTTAGGGCTTGGTCATGGACTCGGGCGGCGGAGGAAACGGCGCGGCCGGGTAGAGTCCTGCCACTTCCAGCATGTAGTTCGCCCACTGCGGACCGGCGAGCATGTAGCCGTCAATGGCCTTGTAGAACTTGCCGTTGATGGTGACATTTTGGCCCGGCCGTTTCTGGCCTGCCAAGGTGTCCCCGAAGAAGGAGGCAGTGGCGAGCCCGGACGTGTAGCCGACCACCCAGGTGGCGCCGTTGGTGTTGGAGGTGCCGGTCTTGGCCGCAGCCGGCACATGGTCCTGGACCTTGGGTTCGATGTAGATTCCGGACCCCCGTTTCAGCACGTCCTGCAGTACCGAGTTCACGCCGCGGGCGACCTCGGGTTTGACCGCGCTGCGACACTCGCTGACTTGTGCCGGGAGGTCCCGTCCCGCTGCATCCTTTACGGCGGCGACGGCGATCGGGGCGCAGTACTTGCCGTCAGCGGCAAACGTGGCAAACGCATTGGCCAGGTGCAGCGGGGCGACGCCGATGGCGCCCAGCAGGTTGCCCAGCTGGTGCATGTTCACCTGGGCGTTATCCACGCCGCTGTGCAGCCCCACGGTATCCACCATCTTCTGGATGCCGCAAAAGTCCAATTGGGTGGCTTCCGCGAAGGTCGCCGTGTTGATGGAGTTGTAGAGCCCGTAATTGACGGGCATCCTGCGGTAGTAGCCCTCGTCATTGTTCTGCAGGTCGTCCGCGGCGCCGAGGGCACTCTGCGCCGTGTCATAAGCCCCAAGGACCTTTCCGCAGCTGGACCGCCAGGGAAAGTCCAGCGGATAGGTCCGCCGGGAGGCGTCCACCACGGCCACCATGGACTTACCTTCATTGAGCCACTCCGCAAAGGTAAACGGCTTCATCGTGGATCCTGGCTGGAATCCGCCAGCGCCATTGAGGTCATTCCCGTTGGCGTCCTTGGCGTCGACATTGAAGTTCAGCTGCGTATCAAACTTCCCCGGCTCGGGAAGGAACACAGTGTTCTGCGCCATGGCAAGGATCTTGCCGCTGCCCGGTTCGACGGAGACCAGGGACGCACCCCACTTATCCGGATTGGCCCCGGCCGTGGCATCGACCTGCGCCTGCGCGGCGCCCTGCAGCCTGCTGTCCAGCGTGGTGGTGATGGTCAGGCCGCCGCGGTACAGCTTCTTCTCCCGATCCGTCGCGTCGACGCCGTAGGCCGGGTTGTTGAGGATCAGGTGGGCGATGTAGTCGCAGAAGTACGGTGCCGTGTCGGTCGCTGAACAGCCCTGCCTTGCGGGTTCGAGCTTCAGCCCCACGCCCGCGGCGACGGCGGCGTCGTGATCGGCGCGGGAGATCTTCCCCTCGCCCAGCATCTTGTCCAGAACCTGGTTGCGCCGCTTGAGGGAGTTTCCCGGATTGGTGGCGGGATCATAGTAGCTGGGGCTGTTGACCAGGCCGGCCAGCAGGGCGGCCTGCGGCAGCGTGAGGTCCTTGGCGGT
>NZ_JBFRFD010000556.1:0-2242 GCF_052114645.1 Arthrobacter sp. 2YAF22_2 | reverse complement strand
GCGTGGGATTCTCATAGGACGCTCTTCCCCTTGGAAGTTTCGATGATCACCGTGGTGGCTTTGACGACGGCGGTGGCCACGGAGCCGAGCTCCAGGCCGAGTTCGCGGACGGCCTCGCTGCTCATCAGGGAGACCACCCGGAACGGTCCGCATTGCAGTTCCACCTGGGCCATGACGGTATCGGCGGTGATCGCCGTGACCAGTCCGACGAAGCGGTTCCGGGCCGAGCTGCCGGTCCGGGCCGGGTCATCCGGCAGTTTTGCCTGCTCCCTGGCCAGGGTGGCGAGTTCGAGCCCGTCCACGGTGAGCCGGCCGGACTCGTCCTTGAGCGGCGTGAGGCTTCCGTTCTCCGTCCAGCGCCGGACGGTGTCGTCGCTGACGCCGAGGAACCGGGCAGCTTCGGAGACGCGAAAACTAGGCATACGCATACTGTAACCCGCATATGCGGCGGATTGCGCGCCTTAAGTCATGAAATTCAACTTTCTGTACCGTCGTCGCCACGGCGGCGGGCTCGTAGACTTCCAGCATGGCCGTCTATCTCGATCCGCCGCTTTGGCCCGCCCACGGAACGCATTTTTCGCACCTCATCTCCGACAGTTCGCTCGAGGAGCTGCATGCCTTTGCGCGGGCCGCGGGAATTCCGGAGCGGGCGTTCGACGGCGACCATTACGACGTGCCCGAAGCCCGGCTCTCCGCCCTGGTGGCTGCCGGCGCCGTCCCGGTCGAGGGCCGGGTCCTGGTCCGCAAGCTGATCGCGAGCGGGCTGCGGATCCCGGCCCGGCGTCGCAGCGGTTCGCTCAAACGGCCGCTGCTGACCCGCTGGAACGCCGTCCTACCAGGCCACGACGCCCTCTTCCTGGATCTGCTGGACCGTTGGGGCGAGGAGCACCGCAAGTACCACGGCAGGACCCATCTGCTTGCCGTGCTGGAGGCCCTGGACCGGCTGAGCGCACCGGCCCGGCCGCCCCGGACGGTCCTCCTCGCGGCCTGGTTCCACGACGCCGTCTACCGCGGCACCGCCGGCGAGGACGAGGAGGAGTCGGCAACGCTGGCCGAGGAGCGGCTCGGGCAGGCCGGCCTGGCAGCGGACGAGGTCGACGAGGTGGCCCGGCTGGTGCGGATGACGGCGGACCACCGGCCGGATCCCGGCGACGGGGCCGCGGCCCTGCTCAGCGATGCGGACCTCTCCGTCCTGGGCGGGGAACCTTCGGCCTACGCCCGCTACCTCGCGGCCGTCCGCGAAGACTTCGCCCACATCGGCGACGCCGATTTCGCCGCCGGACGCGCCGCCGTCGTCCGCCAGCTGCTGGAGCTGGATCCGCTTTTCCACACTCCGCGCGGCCGCGAGCTGTGGCAGGACACGGCCCGGCGGAACCTGCAGGGCGAGCTCGCCTGAGCCGGTGACGGCCGGCGGCGGCTTTCAGCCGGGACTTTGTGGTCGGGCGCTGCAACCGGGCTTTGTAGCTGGAGCCTCTAAGCGGCCTTGCGGAGATGTTCCGCCAGGCGGTCGAACGACTCCCGCCAGYCGGTGCCGTTGCTGTCGCGGTTTTCCAGCGTGTCAAAGGGGCCCTGCGTGAACGTCATCCGGGTGCCGCCGTCAATCTCTTCGAGTCGGAACGTCACCTCGGTCTCGAAGCCGCGGGTCCCGTCGCCCTTGTCCCAGGCGTGGGTGAAGACAAACAGGTTGGGCGGTTCGATGTCTGTGTGGATGCCGCACCACCAGTATTCCTGCCCGGTGGCGTCCTGGACCATGCAGGCCCGGTAGAAGCCGCCGACTTCCAGGTCGGTGTCGACGCTCTCCCGCGGGGTATGGAAACCCCGCGGACCCCACCATGCCGGGGCCTGGTCCGGGTCGGTCAACGCAGACCAGACGGTTGCGATGGGGACCTGGAACTCGCGGGTCACCACCAGCATCAACTCATCGTTGTTTGACCCTGCCTCCGGGGTGGCTGACTCTGGCATTGCTTTGCCTCGGTTTCCTAGTGGTGGGGCGTCAGGGCGGCCGCTAGCGGTAGCTGCCGGCAAAAGGCCGGTCTGTGGGCACGATCTGCTTACCCAGCGGCATCAGGGACACCGGGATAAGTTTGAGATTGGCGATGGCCAGCGGAATGCCGATGATGGTGACCGCCATCGCGAACGCAGTGACTACGTGGCCGGTGGCGATCCAAATGCCTGCCACGAGCAGCCAGATGACGTTGCCGAGCAGCGGGAACACACCCGTGCCGCCGGGACGGTCCACCAC
>NZ_JBFRFD010000555.1:0-2245 GCF_052114645.1 Arthrobacter sp. 2YAF22_2 | reverse complement strand
GCATACGCGACCATGGAACCGGCGCCGGAGCCGCGGCCGGGACCTACCCGGATGCCGTTGTTCTTGGCCCAGTTGATGAAGTCCGCCACCACCAGGAAGTAGCCGGGGAACCCCATCGAGGTGATGACGCCCAGTTCGTAGTCCGCCTGGGTGCGTACCTTGTCCGGCACGCCGCCCGGGTAGCGGTACGCAAGCCCGGTGGCCACCTCCTTGACCAGCCACGAGGTCTCGTCCTCGCCCGGCGGGCAGGGGAACCGCGGCATGTAGTTGGCGCCGGTGTTGAAGGAGACCTCGCAGCGTTCGGCGATCAGCAGCGTGTTGTCGCAGGCGTCCGGGTGGTCCCGGAAGAGTTCCCGCATTTCCTGCGGCGATTTCAGGTAGTACCCGCTGCCGGAGAAAGCGAAGCGGGAGCCGCCGTTGTCGTAGGTGGGTTCCAGCAGCGTGGAGCCGGACTGGATGGCCAGCAGTGCCTCGTGCGCCTTGGCGTCATGCTCGTGCGTGTAGTGCAGGTCGTTGGTGGCCACCAACGGCAGGTTCAGTTCCTTGGCCAGCCGGAGCAGGTCCCCGGTGACCCGCCGTTCGATGTCCAGGCCGTGGTCCATGAGTTCGCAGAAGTAATTTTCGGCGCCAAAGATGTCGCGGAACTCGGCCGCGGCCTCGACGGCTTCCCGGTACTGTCCGAGCCGGAGCCGTGTCTGGACTTCGCCGGACGGGCAGCCGGTGGTGGCGATCAAGCCCTCGGAGTAGGTGTTGAGCAATTCGCGGTCCAGCCGCGGCCACTTGCCGAAGACAGAGTCCAGGGAAGCGATCGAGGAGGCGCGGAACAGGTTCCGCATGCCGACGTTGTTGTAGCTCAGCAGCGTCATGTGGGTGTAGGCGCCGCCGCCGGAGATGTCATCCTTGCGCTGGCTTTCCTCGCCCCAGCGGACCCGGCTCTTGTCGGTGCGAGCGGTTCCCGGCGTGACATAGGCTTCGACGCCGATGATCGGCTTGATGCCCTTGTCGGTGGCGCGCTTCCAGAAGTCGAAGGCCCCGAAGAGGTAGCCATGGTCAGTGGTGGCCAACGCGGGCATGCCCAGCCGCTCGGTCTCATCGAAGAGTTCCCCGAGTCGCGCCGCACCGTCCAACATGGAGTACTCGGTGTGGTTGTGGAGATGGACGAACGAGTTGTTGCTGGAAGTCACCGAACCATTCTAGTGCCGGGCCCGGACTCTTCCTGCCCGGCACGCGGCCGGTCAGGCCTGGCCGGACTCCAGCACCTCAAGGGCGTACTGCAGGTCCTGCGGATACTCGCTGGTCACGGTGACCCGCTCCCCCGTCCGCGGGTGGTCGAAGGAAAGCTGCCGGGCATGCAACCACTGCCGCGTGAGGCCCAGGGTGGCAGCGAGCCGGGGATCCGCACCGTAGGTCAGGTCTCCGGCGCAGGGGTGGCGGAGTGCCGAGAAATGCACCCGGATCTGGTGGGTGCGGCCGGTTTCCAGGTGCACCTCCACCAGCGAGGCCTTGCCAAAGGCCTCCAGCACCTCGTAGTGGGTCACGGAGTCACGGCCGTCCTCGATCACGGCGAAGCGCCAGTCGTGCCCGGGGTGACGTCCGATCGGCGCGTCGATGGTACCGGCCAGCGGGTCGGGCAAGCCCTGGACGACGGCGTGGTAGACCTTGTCCACGGTGCGCTCCTTGAAGGCCCGCTTGAGCGCCGTGTAGGCTCTCTCGGTCTTGGCCACCACCATGACGCCGGAGGTCCCGACGTCGAGCCGGTGCACAATGCCCGCGCGTTCGGGCGAACCCGAGGTTGAAATCCGGTAGCCGGCGCCGGCGAGGCCACCGACCACTGTCGGCCCGACCCAGCCGGGCGACGGGTGCGCGGCCACACCGACGGGTTTGTCGACCACGACGAACTCGTCATCGTCCAACAGGATCTTCAGGCCTTCCACGACTTCCTCCACGACTTCCAAGGGATCCCGGCGGGCCGGCACGACGACGTCGAGCTCGGCGCCGGCGCTGAGCTTGAGCGACTTCCCGACGGCTTTGCCGTGGCTGCTGACGTTGCCCTCAGCGATCAGCGTGGCCGCCTGTGAGCGGGAGATGCCCATCAGCTTCGCCAACCCGGCGTCGACCCGGGCCCCCGCCAGTTCGTCGGGGACGGTAAAGTGCCGGCGCTCCGGCGCCGTCACCGGTCCGGGCTCAGACATTGTGCTCCCGGGCGTTGTGTTCCGGCGCCTTGTGCTCACGCGTACCGTGGTCC
>NZ_JBFRFD010000554.1:0-2250 GCF_052114645.1 Arthrobacter sp. 2YAF22_2 | reverse complement strand
GAGAATCACCCCGTGATTGAGCAGCAGCCGCCGGTCGGCAGCGGAACCCCGGCCGGCAGCGGGACCCCGGCGGACCCTGCCGCCCCGGCGAACCCCGTGTATCAGCCGCAACTGCCGGGCGCCTTCGCGGCCCCGCCGGAGCGGACCCTGATCGATATCCTGCAGGCGACCGCCGACCGCTTCCCGGACGCGTCCGCGCTCGACGACGGCCACCGGTCGCTCAGCTATGCCCAGCTGATGGGCGAGGTCCGCGCGGCCGCCAAACAGCTGCACCTGGCCGGACTCGGCGCCGGCGACAAGATCGGCATCAGGATCCCCTCGGGGACCAACGAGCTGTACGTGTCGATCCTGGCGGTGCTGCTGGTGGGAGCCGCCTACGTTCCGGTGGACGCCGACGACCCCGATGAGCGCGCCAAACTGGTATTCAGCGAGGCCCGGGTTTCCGGCATCCTGCGCGCCGGCGGCACGATCGTGACGGATGCCGCCCATCCCCGGCCCTTCCCGGCAGCCAGACAGCCGGTCCCGGGCGACGACGCCTGGGTCATCTTCACCTCCGGCTCAACCGGCACGCCGAAGGGCGTTGCGGTGCGGCACAGCTCGGCGGCCGCCTTCGTCGACGCCGAGGCGCGGATTTTCCTCCAGGCCGAGCCGGTCGGGCCCCAGGACCGGGTGCTGGCCGGGCTCTCGGTGGCGTTCGATGCCTCCTGCGAGGAAATGTGGCTCGCCTGGCGGCATGGGGCCTGCCTGGTTCCGGCGCCGCGCGCCCTGGTCCGGACCGGCATGGACCTGGGCCCCTGGCTGATCAACCACGGCATCACGGTGGTGTCCACGGTGCCCACCCTCGCGGCTCTGTGGCCTGTCGAAGCCCTGGAAAGCGTCCGCCTGCTGATCTTCGGCGGCGAGGCCTGTCCGCCGGAACTCGCGGACCGTCTGGCCGTGGACGGACGGGAGGTGTGGAATACCTACGGACCCACCGAAGCCACCGTAGTCGCCTGCGCGGCGCCGCTCGGCGGTCCGGGCCCGGTCCGGATCGGACTGCCGCTGGACGGCTGGGACCTCGCCGTCGTCGGCTCCGACGGGATGCCCGTCGCGGAGGGCGGGATCGGCGAACTGATCATCGGCGGCGTCGGGCTTGCCCGGTACCTCGACCCGGCCAAAGACGCCGAAAAGTACGCTCCGCTGCCGGCCCTGGGCTGGTCCCGGGCCTATCGTTCCGGCGACCTGGTCCGCTACGAGCGGGAGGGGCTGCTCTTTGTCGGCCGCGCGGACGAACAGGTCAAATTGGGCGGCCGCCGGATCGAGCTGGGCGAAGTCGACGCCGCGCTCCAGGCGCTGCCCGGTGTGGCCGGCGCTGCGGCGGCGGTGCGGACGACGGCGGCCGGGAACCAGGTGCTGGTGGGCTACCTCTCGCCGGTCGACGGCCGGGAGCTGGACCTCGCGGCCGCGCGGGCCTTGCTCGGCGCCAGCCTGCCCGCGCCTCTGATTCCGATGCTCACCGTCGTGGACGCCCTGCCGACAAAGACCAGCGGCAAGGTGGACCGGCACGCACTCCCCTGGCCGCTGGCCGGCGCGGGCGCCGCCGACGCGGCCGCGGCGCCGCTGAACCTGCCCGATGACGCCGCCTGGATCGTCGAGCAATGGAGCGCGGTCCTGGGCGGCACCGTGGCGGACCTCGACGCCGACTTCTTCGCCTTCGGCGGCGGTTCGCTGGCCGCGGCCCAGCTGGTCTCCGCCCTGCGCGTCCGCTACCCCACCATCACCGTGGCCGATATTTACGCCACCCCCCGGATCGGGGCGTTGATCGACACGGCACGCCAGTCCCTCCCGGAAGGCGGTGCCGTCGCGCCCCGCGAACGGTCGGTGCGCCCCACGTCCCGCCGCGCCCAGTGGGCGCAGACGCTGCTGGGCATTCCGTTGCATATCCTCGTGGGGATGCGCTGGCTGACCTACCTGATGGCGGCCAACAACCTGCTGGCGTCCGTCGCCGGCTTCACGGCGGCCCCGACGCTGTCCTGGTGGTGGGTGGCGGCGTCATGGCTGGTGTTCGTCAGCCCGGCCGGGCGGATGGCGATCTCCGTGGCGGCGGCCCGGCTGCTGCTGCGCGGGGTGACCCCGGGCAGCTATCCGCGGTCCGGCCGCGTGCACCTGCGCCTGTGGCTGGCCGAACAAATCCAGGACCTGGCCGGCGCTGTCAGCCTCGCCAGCGCCCCGTGGGTGCCGTACTACGCCCGGGCGCTCGGTGCCAAGATC
>NZ_JBFRFD010000553.1:0-2262 GCF_052114645.1 Arthrobacter sp. 2YAF22_2 | reverse complement strand
CCGCTCGGACCGTACCCCCTGGTACGACGGCCCGGCGCTGTTGGAAGTCCTCGAGACGCTGCCGGCTGCCGACGAACTCGAAAGCCACCTGGAGAGCTTCCGTTTCCCCGTCCAGCTCGTGATCCGGCCGCAGGGAGCGCTGGCTCCAGACGCCGTCGCCGGCGGCCTCGATCCGGAGACGTACCGCGACTACCGGGCCTACGCCGGGCAGATCACCGAAGGCTCGGTCAAGGTGGGGGATCAGGTCAGCATCCTGACCCCGGGCCAGGATCCGCGCAGCACCACCATCACCGGGATCGACTTCGCCGGCCGCGAGCTCACCGAGGCTGCGGCACCCCAATCCGTCGCTCTGCGCCTCGCGGACGAGTTCGACGTCGCACGCGGGGACACGATCGCGGCGGCCGGAACGTTCCCGGAATCCACCGCGGACGTTTACGCCGCGCTGTGCTGGCTCTCGCCCAAGCCGCTCCGCGAGGGTTCGAAGCTGCTGGTCAAACACGGCACCCGCACGGTCCAGGGCTTGGTCCGGAATGTGACCGGCAAGCTCGACTTGGCCAGTTTTCAGCTGGGACCCGCGTCCACGCTGGGGCTCAACGACATCGGGCATGCGCAGCTCCGGCTCGCAGCGCCGTTGCCGCTGGAGAATTACCTGCACCACCGGCGGACCGGAGCGTTCCTGGTCATCGACCCGCAGGACGGCAACACTCTGGCCGCCGGGCTCGTCAGGGACCACCCGGGCGATCACGAGGACGAGCGCTACTCGATTTGAGGCAATCCGGTAACCTTTTTGGCCTTGCAATAGCTCAAACCGGCGCCCTTCGATACTCTGCTGAGTAGAGCCGCTGCACGGTGTTGTAAGGGGGACCGGGTGGAAGATCATGATTCCGTCGTCGTCAGCTCCTTGGAGCAATTCCGTGCGCTGCTACCCCGGCTAAATGCGGCTTCAGAAGCCATCGGGGACGCCATCCGCGCCCGGCTCCGCGACGACGGCCTCAACCACCACACTGTGCAGGCCCGGGTCAAGGAGCTCGACTCGGTCAGGGACAAACTGGAAAGGCTCACTGCTGACGGCAAATTCAAATATGCGCGCGGCCTCGAGCAGCTCGATGACCTCATCGGGGTCCGGGTCATCATGTTCCTGGAACCCGACATCGCGGACGTTGCAACAGCCCTGAAGGGGCAATTCAACTGCAGCGAGGATGACGACAAGACCAGCTCCCAAAGGCGGAACGGCCAGATCGGCTACGCAGGGCGGCACCTCATTCTGGAGGTCCCCGCCGAGAACGTTCCCATCGGCTGCCAACCGTTCATTGGAGTGCGCTTCGAAGTCCAGATCCGCACCGTGCTGCAGCATGCGTGGGCAGCCTTCGAGCATGACATCCGCTACAAGGGCCTTGCGGAGGCCAACGCGGAGGTGGACCGCGCGTTCACCATGGCGTCGACCTTGATTGAACTCGCCGACGCCCAGTTCTCCGCGATCAACGACATCGTCAAACGCCGCCAGGCCGAAAGTACGGCCGAGTTCGCGGCGAGCCCGGCCACCGAGCTCACGGGCGACATCCTCCACGACATGCTCGCGCGGCTGCTGCCCGAACACCCCAGGAGCCAGGCCTGGCAGTACGGCTGGCTGGGGGACGTGCTGGCGGCCAACGGCGTGCGGACCGTGGCCGACGCCGAAGAGCTCTTCGGCGGCGCCGACTGGTCCGGCGTGGCCAAGCGGATGGACTACAACTTTCCTCCCGGCCACGTCCGGATTGCCGACGACTTCCTGTTGGAGACGTGGGGCGTTGACTACATTGCGCGCACCAGGTCCCTGGGCGGCGACCCCAAACGGGAAGCGAAGCTGACGTACCGGCTGGAGCGCATGCAGGACTGAGCTGTTCAGCCCCGCGTCGGCCCCGCATATGACGCTGCATGAACTCGCGTGACCCCGGGTTTCCGGACCATTGAACCGGGTTAGCCACCCTCCCTAGGGTGAATCCATGACTACTCCGGAACTGTTCACCAAGCCTTCCAGCAGGGCACACCAGGGGCGATGTCGCCGGCGCTGACCACCCGCCCCCGGCCACCCGCACCGCCCACGAACAGGACCCGTCCATGTCATCCACCCCCGAAGACCCCACCCCCGGCACGACCCGGATCGTTGCCGGCGAAACGGCGAAGCCGACGCGCAAGCGCACCGTCGAAATCAGCGTCGCCGTCGGACTGGCCCTGCTGATCGGCGCCGGCGCCGCCGTCGCCTCGACGGTGTCCGGCAACAAC
>NZ_JBFRFD010000552.1:0-2275 GCF_052114645.1 Arthrobacter sp. 2YAF22_2 | reverse complement strand
GCCTTTTGGTGCTGGACTTCTTCCGAGGCACTCCGGCAGGGATTCGGCCCCCGGGTTACGCGCCGAGCGGGGCGGCGGCCACGGTGGGCATGGTGGGCGTCTTCGATCCGCCCACCGGCTCCACCGTGATGCCCAGGGCGGCGGCGGCACCGATGCCCGTGACGACGGCCGGCTTGGACAGGGCTGCAGCGTCCATCAGGCCCTTGGAGACCGGGGCGGAGCCGTCCTTGGGGATCAGCCACATCTGGTAGACCTTGCCGACGGGCGGGGCCGGGACGCCGTTCATTTTCACGACAACGGCGTCCTTCGAGGACGAAAGGGTCAGTGAGGCCGTGCCGCCGCCGATCACGTCGATCGTCGCCTTGCGCACATCGCTGGCCTGGAGCACCTGATTGAGGGGATCGTTCTGGTTGGCGACGTAGGCCCCCACCCCGACCCCGCCGACGGCGATGGCGGCCGCCGCGGCGACGCCGATCAGCCAGTTGCGCATGCCCTGCGGCCGGCGACGTTCGTCCCGCCGCTGCCGGGCGGCGCCGAGTTCGTCGGCAACCGGAAGTTCGGCGTGTTCGCGGACCGGCCGGGACACCACCGGCGGAGCGGCGGGACCGGACTGCGCGTCGGTGCCGGAGCCGGCCGGCTGCGCCGGCAGGGCCGCAACGATGCGGTCGAAGAGCCCGGCCGGCGGCTCTTCCTCCGCGCCGAAGCTCAGGGCCAGGGTCTCGCGGGCTTGGCGGACGCGTTCCTCGAATTCGGCGCGTTCGGCCGGCGGGGCGTCCGCGATATGGCGATCGACGGCGGTTCGCTCGGCGTCGTCGAGGGCATGCAGCGCATAGACCTCGGCGAGGTCGATGGCGCGGCCGGAGCTGAGGTCCCCGGCGATGTCGGCGGAAAAGCCGCCGGGCGTGCGGCCGCTGTTCTGTGGATTCATGTCGTTCATCTCAACTCACCCCCAGGCAGGTTTTCAGGCGGATCAGTCCGTCGCGGATGCGGGACTTGATGGTGGGAACGGCCGCGTTGAGCCGCTCGGCGACTTCCCGGTAGGTGAGGCCGCCGTAGTAGGCGAGCCGCACGGATTCCTGCTGGGTGTCGGTCAGCGTGTCCAGGCAGCGGACCACCGCTTCAGCCTCGAGCCGGCTGCCGACCTCATCGGAGACGGAGTCATGGTCGATCTCCTGGCTGCTGGCGCCGTACCTGGCCTCCCGGTCCGTGGCGGACTGCGATGAACGGACCTTGTCCACGGCCCGGCGATGGGAAATCGTCATCAGCCACGCGAGCGGGCTGCCGGCGTCGGCGTTGAACTTCGCCGCGTTCTGCCAGACCTGGAGGAAGACCTCCTGGGTGGTGTCTTCGCTGAGCTCGGCGTCGATCAGGACCCGTCGCGCCATGCCGAAAACGCGGCGCGAGGTGAGCTGGTAAAACTCGGCGAAGGCGGCCTGGTCCCCGTTGGCGATCTGTCCCAGCAGCGCTCCCAGTCGGCGGTTCACGTCGGCTGGGGCAGCAGGGGGAGCGGCGGCCTCGGGGTTCGGGGCATTCGGAGTTTCCATCACCTTCAAGCATAAGGTGCCAGCCGTGGATCGAGGATCAGGGCGGGCGTCAACGCCGCCGTGGTTGCCCGCAGCCCGTGGGGCCGGGCGTCTATCCACCTGCATTGTGCTCACCTGCCGCTCCTCGCTCCTCTCGACGTTCGCCGTAGATGGCTTCTCAAGAGGGGATTCGTCGCGACGGGTTCGACGGATGGGTTGGATGTCGAGCCGGCCGCCACTTCCTGCCGCGGCCGGAGAGGTGGCGCGCTGCCGCTACAGTTTCGCGCCGGCGAAGCCTTGCTGGCGCCAGGCCTCGTAGACGGCGATCGACGCCGCGTTGGCAAGGTTCAGCGAGCGCAGCGCCGGGAGCATCGGAAGCCGGACCCGGGACGTCACATGGGGGTCGTGCTTCAGTTCCTCGGAGAGCCCCACGGATTCGCGGCCGAACATCAGCACGTCGCCGGGAAGGTAGCTGATGTCGGTGTAGGAGGTGTCGCCGTCGGACGTGAAGGCGAAGACCCGGTCCGGGGCCAGCGCCGCCCACGCGGCGTCGATGTCCGGGTGCACCGTGACGACGGCGAGGTCGTGGTAGTCCAGCCCGGCGCGTCGGAGCTTGGCGTCGGAAAAATCGAAGCCCAGCGGCTCCACCAAGTGAAGTTCGGCCCCCGTGATGGCGGCCAGCCGGATGGCGTTG
The DNA here is from genome assembly GCF_052114645.1 of Arthrobacter sp. 2YAF22_2. Lineage (NCBI taxonomy): Bacteria > Bacillati > Actinomycetota > Actinomycetes > Micrococcales > Micrococcaceae > Arthrobacter > Arthrobacter sp. 2YAF22_2. The sequence continues at coordinate 58 of NZ_JBFRFD010000552.1, read as the reverse complement.
CCGGTATTGCCGGGGATTTCGGGACTGTGGAAGAGGATGCGGAACACGCTCCCATCCT
>NZ_JBFRFD010000551.1:0-2276 GCF_052114645.1 Arthrobacter sp. 2YAF22_2 | reverse complement strand
ACCCCGGGCTGGGCGCTGGAGAGCCACGACATCGTCCGCTCGGTGACCCGCTTCGGCGGCGGCGAGCTTGGCTCCCTACGGGCCCGGGCCGCGCTGGTGGCTCGGCTGGGGCTTCCCGGTCCGGCGTACCTCTACCAGGGACAGGAGCTCGGGCTGCCCGAGGTCGACGCCCCGGTGGAGGCCAGGGTGGATCCCCGCGTTGAACCACGGATCTTCCCTCGCCGAGGCGGACGCCGAACCCTGGCTGCCCACCCCCGCCGGCTGGGGCAGCCGCGCCGTCGACCTGCAGGAACAGGACTCCGACTCGGTCCTGAACCTGGCCAGGGCTGCCCTGGCGTTGCGCTGGAAGCTGCGGAAGAACGAGGTCTTCACCGCGGACGACGGCGGCACCTGGCATGTCGAGGCCGGGAACCTGCTGGTCTGCGAGCGCAGCGAGAACTTCCTGGTCGCCGTCGCGATAGGGTCTGAGCCCGTGCGGCTCCCCTCTGGCACTGTGGTGCTGAGCGCCTCGCCGCTACGGGGCTGAGGCCATTTCCGAGCCGTGCACATTCCTCCGCGGAACGTGGGCGGCCTTTAGTAGCGCTTTCGGTTGAGTGACGAGCCTGCGGTGGACATCGCACGGCGAGTCCACCGCAGGCAGGAGTCCTACTACTGGCGTCAGGCAGATACCAGCTTCGCGAAAACCACGTAATTGTCGTCGAACAGTCCCGTTGCTGGATCATAGCCGTCGCAGGTAATCACGCGGAGCTCAGATCCTTCGGTGTCCCCGTAAACCGTTAGCGACGGAAAGGCGTCCTTGGCGAACTGTTCACCTCGGTAAAACTCAAAGACAGCCGTTTTTCCGTCTGCACGTGTGACTTGAATGGTGTCTCCTCCCTTGAGACGCCGAAGGTTGGCGAAAACCCCTGGTCCGCCACCGACTGCATTGACGTGCCCGAGCAGGACCGCCGGTCCGCGTTCTCCCGGCGTCGGGGAACCGGTGTACCAACCGGCCGGGGCGGTCGGCCCGTCTGGAGGTACTTCCAGCGCACCGCTAGTGCGCAGGCCAAGTTTGAGAAGTTCAGACCGGGTTCCGATGGAAGGAATCTTGAGAGAAACCGGCGGTGAAGCTGCCATCACGGCCGGCAGCTTCGCGGCGGCATCACTCGACGGTGCCGCCTCGGCAGACCCGGGTGCAGCGGCAGCAGAAGAGGCAACGGACGACGGCACGCCCGACGCCAACGTTTGCGCTGGTGAGTTGCTAGCGCAGCCGGTGAGGAGCAAGAGGGCAACCGCCGCAGAGGCAAAAAAGCCCCTGCGGCGGTCCCTTATTGAACTAATCATTTGAGAAAATGTGTCCGATCAGTCCTATTGGCTGAGCTACGCGTTGCGGCGTCGAACAACAATCACGCCAGCAGCTGCGGCAGCCAAGGTGAAGCCACCGCCGAGCGCGAACAGTGTGGTGTTGTCCGTGCCCTTGGTGGCCACGCCGGTATCGGCGCCTCCGACAGGAACCCGGACGATCTGCTTAGTTCCCGTTGCCGGAGCAACCGGCGCAGCTACTGGGGCACTCTGAGCTGCCTTGTACGCGACTCCTGACTTTTCGCATCCGATCCCGTCCCCATCACTGTCGAGATGCGTGCCGTACCCCGGTGCGCCGACAGGAATGTTGTAGACCCCTTCTGCAGCTGCGGCGGCGCAGTTCGGGTAAGCGCCGGTCACGGCCAGAGCAGGCGTGGCGGAGAGGGCAGAAAGCCCCACGACTGCTGCGAAAGTGAGTCCTGCTGTAATTTTTTTCATGATTCCCCATATTTATGCGTGCAATAGTTGACGCTTGAAGTGTATGTGATCGTTGAAGCTTTGAGGAAAATGGTCTCGGAACCTGTCCGATTATGTCTTTCGCGATCCTTGCGAATCCGTTGAGGGTCATGGCTGAGCCCCAATCACACCTCAGCAGCCCGCTAACACTTAGCTTCGTGGAAGCTGCGAGTGTGCCTAGGGTTAGATCCGCCGTACATAATGACCATCGTGATCACATTCATAAAGGTCCTTCATAACATCCTCTTTGCGGCTGGTTTCCTTGCCATCGGGGTGCTGGCTTCAATAATTAGCTACTACGGCAAGCCGGACCTGGGGCTCGTAATTGTCCTCACCGCTTCTGTCTTGATGGTGACCCTCTTCGTCGCTTCCTCCATGCTCGGCCGCCGACTCAAGCGTGAGGCGTGCTTGGTTCAGGAGGGCGAGGCTGCCGCCGCTTCTGGACTCACCAAGACGTACAGCGCACACGCCTCTGAAAC
>NZ_JBFRFD010000550.1:0-2280 GCF_052114645.1 Arthrobacter sp. 2YAF22_2 | reverse complement strand
GCGTACGACGCCATCCGGACCTGCCGCCTCGAAGGCGCAGGCCGCGAAGTCGTCGCCCAGGATGTCGGTGTGCCACTCCACCGGTGTTCTCCCCGAACCCCGGTCAGAGGGCGGCGGCCGCGGCGCGGCCCGCCGCCCGGCCGGAGAACAGGCACCCGCCCAGGAAGGTCCCTTCCAGAGCGCGGTAGCCGTGGATGCCGCCGCCGCCAAACCCCGCGGCCTCGCCGGCGGCGTACAGCCCGGCCACCGGCCGCCCGGAGCCGTCCAGAACCCGCGACTGCAGATCCGTCTGGATCCCGCCGAGGCTCTTACGGGTCAGGACGGAGAGGCGCACCGCCAGCAGGGGCCCGTGCTTGGGGTCGAGCATCGGGTGCGGCGGTGCGACCCGCATGATCCTGTCAGTGGTGAACCGCCGGGCCGCCCGGATGGCCGCGAGCTGCGGATCCTTCCCGAGCCCGCTGGCGAACTGCCGGTCCCGTGCCCGGATCAGCCGGTCGAGCTCGCCGGGCTCGATCAGCGGCGCCCCGGTGAGCGCGTTCATCTTCGCGGCGAGGTCCGTGGGGCTGCCGGCCTGCAGGAAGTCCACGCCCCGGTCCAGGAAGCGTTCCAGCGGGCTGTCCCCGGACGGTTTGAGACGGGCTGCGAGGAGCCGGACGTCCTTGCCCGTCAGGTCGGGGTTCTGCTCGGATCCCGAGAGGGCAAACTCCTTCAGCGCGATGGCCTTGTTCAGCACGAACCAGGAGTGGGTGTGCCCGGTGCCGAGGATATGCCGGAGGGCGCCGAGTGAGTCAAAGCCCGGGAACAGCGGCGCCGGGAGCATCCGGCCCGTCGCGTCGAGCCAGAGCGCCGAGGGCCCGGGCAGGATCCGGATGCCATGCCGGGGCCAGACCGGGGAGTGGTTGTGGACGCCTTCCGGGTAGTGGCAAATCCGGTCGCCGTTGATGAGGCGGCCGCCGGCGCGGTCGACGGCGTCGAGGAAGCCGCCGTCCACCGACGCCGGCACGCCGCTGAGCATGGAGGCGGGAGCATCCCCGGCCGGCCACTGCCGGCGGACCGCCCCGTGGTTCCCGCCGATGCCGCCGCTGGTTACGACCACGGCCCCGGCGGCGGCCTCGAAGGCGCCGGCGGCGGTGCGGGAAGAATGTTCGCCGCGCGCGGCGGCGCTTGCGGCGAGCACCTCGCCCCGCACACCGCTGACCCGGCCCGCCGTCGTCGTGAGTTCGGTGGCTCGGTACCGGAAGTGAAAGGACACCCGGCCGGCGGCTTCGCCTTCGCGCAGTTTGGCAAGGAACGGCGCGACCAGTGCCGGGCCGGTGCCCCAGGCGACATGGAACCGGGGCACTGTGTTGCCGTGGCCATCCGGGCCATAGCCGCCGCGCTCGGCCCACTGCACGAGTGGAAACAGTCCGACGCCGAGGGACGCAAGCCAAGCGCGTTTCTCGCCGGCCGCGAAGTCTACGTAGGCTTCGGCCCACTGGCGGGCGAGGGCATCCTCGGGACGGTCGAAGGCGGCCGAAGAGAGCCAGTCGGTGAGGGCCAGTCCGGCGTTGTCGCGGACGCCGAGCCGCCGCTGTTCGGGTGTGTTGACCAGGAAGAGGCCGCCGAAGGACCAGTGCGCCTGGCCGCCAACGGAGGCTTCGGGCTCCTGGTCCAGGACCGCCACCCGCCGGCCTGCCGCGTACGCCTGGGCCGCGGCCACCAGCCCGGCGAGCCCGGCGCCGACAACGACGACGTCCGCTTCGATCCGGTGGCTGGGGGCTGCATCGTCGCTGGTCATGGCTTCATGCTAGTGCCCGTCGGGGTTCCTCTTGCCGCGATTGGTGTGTCCGGTTCGGGCCGGGATTTTGGTTTGCGCAGCAGGAACCGGAAAACTAGGGGCATGCGCGTATATCCCACCTTCTTCCGGTTTGCCTTCTCCTGGATGGACGCCGAGCGCGCCCACCGGATCGGGTTCCGGGCCATCCGGCTGGCCAACCGTTGCGGCGCCGGCCGGCTGCTGCAGCGCCTCACCGCCCCGGCGCCCTCGCTGCGGACCGAGGCCTTCGGCTTGACCTTTCCGTCCCCGTTCGGGCTGGCCGCGGGGTTTGACAAGGAAGGCCACGGGATCGAGGCACTTACCGACCTCGGCTTCGGCCATGTCGAGGTGGGCACCATCACGGGGCAGGCGCAGCCGGGCAATCCTGCCCCGCGGCTCTTCCGCCTGGTCCAGGACCGCGCGGTGATCAACCGGATGGGCTTCAACAACGACGGCGCCGCGGCCGTGGCGCCGCGGCTCCGCTC
>NZ_JBFRFD010000549.1:0-2281 GCF_052114645.1 Arthrobacter sp. 2YAF22_2 | reverse complement strand
ACCCTCGGCCTCACAGCAGAGCGGCCCTAGACCAGGGTGTGTTGCTAAAGCTGTCGTTGAACCATGCGAAGATGGCACGTCAATGAAGCGCCCCCGCCGGTTGGAGCGTCCTCTCAGTCGCTGTCGTGGGGGATGACGAGGTCCTTCAGGGGCGCGGGGTCGGTGTTCGTGGCCTGCTGGAGGAGCCGGTAGAACAGCAGTCCGCGGCTCTTTGCGGTGCGTCGGTTGAAGCGGAAGGTGAACTCGTCGAGGTAGTAGGCCAGTTGCTCCCTCGAGATGCCCTGATGAAGGGTGCCGTTGATCCAGCGCTTGAGCTGGGAGGCGGCCATATGGACGGCCGGCATGTTCACGTGCGCCGGGACGTCCGAGCCGAGCTGTGTGAAGTACTCGTGCTGGAAGCCGAGGTCGGCGAAGCGCCTCAGTTGCCTCGCCCCGTCGGTGCGGATAGTGGAGCCGGGGGCGACGACGCGCTGGCCGAATTTCACTAGCGCTAGCCTGCGGTCGATGGGTCCGGGTTCGAGGCGGACGCGTCCGATCCGGTTGTGATCCAAGTGCTCAGCGGCGACCAGGATCGAGATCTTGTCCGGGCCGACGCCGGGCATACCGCGATGGACCCCGCCGATGAAGCTCTCGTCGACCTCGACCAGCCCAGAGAGCATCTCGCGCTCGGGCCGGACCGTGGCCTGGCGGAGCTTGTGCATCCAGGCCCACGCTGTCTCATAGGAATTCAGCCCCAGGACCCGCTGCAGGCCGAGCGCGGACACGCCGTTCTTCTGCGCGGTCACGAACCAGACGGCCGCGAACCACGTGCGCAGCGGAGTGCGGGTGCGTTCGAAGATCGTCCCGGCCGTCACCGACGTCCGACGCGAGCATCCCCGGCACATCCACAGCCCGGCGCCCGTGCGCCAGTAGTCGCGCCCGCCGCACCGGGAGCAGACGAAACCGGCCGGCCATCGCAGCCCCGCGAGGTACCCGAAGCAGGCCTCTTCCGTGCCGAACCAGTCCCGAAACTGCCCGGACGTCTTGGGATAGTCCACCCCGGCACGAGGCATCGGCGGCGACAAATCGGCCATACCTCAGCCTACTTCAGCTAGGCAGATACCCAATATCCGGAATCGTCTGGAGCCTCGAGGACCCGTCCCAGGTTCTCGTGGCCCAGCACAAGAAAAGACGCTCCAGGCGGCGCCTCTCCGTACTCCCCGGCGTTGATCTCCAGATCGGTGCCGCAGAGCCCAACCGACAGAGTCTCGACCAGGACCTGTCCCTCCGCCGGTTCAGGCTCGGCTATGTCCCTCAGCCGGAACGAGTCTTTGTCTCCCGGAACAACAGTTAAACCGGCTCATCAACTTTTGGCGTGGTGTCCTTCAAATGAAGGGGCTCGTAGCCCTGCGAGCATAGGTGTTGTCGAGACATCTATTGCTGAGGACTACGAGCCTTGTTACAGATTACGCAGACGTGTGATGCCGCGTCGATTTTGTTCAATTTGGAGGGCCACGTTGTGCTCTCCGCCGAGCGCGCCGGCGCAGTCCGGATGGTTCTTGTCGAGCCGATCGAACGGGAAGGGGCCTGCCCTGACTGCGGGGTGCTGTCTTCCCGGATCCAGGCCCGTCCGGTCCACCGTGTCCGGGACGTCCAGTGCGGCGGAGAACCCTTGGACGTCAGGGTCCGGAAGCGGCGGCTGGCGTGTCTGGAACCGCAGTGTCCGCGGCGGTCCTTCGTGCAGACCACCGATGAGGTTCCGCTGCGTTCGAGGCTGACCAGCAGGCTGGTGACCGGCATTGTCGCGGACCTGTCCACGGAGCTTCGGGCCGTTTCACGGGTTGCTGCTGCTTCGGGTGTGTCGTGGACGACCGCCATGCGTGTCATGGAGGACACGGCCGTCCTTGAGGGCGGTGTGGACCGGCGTCTGGTCCGCCGGCTGGGCGTGGATGAGCATCGCTTCCGGCGGGTCCGCTATCTCAAAGACGATGCCGGAAAAGTCACCCGGGTGGAGCCCTGGTCGATCGTTTTTACGGACCTGGACACCGGGGCGATCCTGGACATCGTGGACGGCCGCCGCGGTCAGGCGGTGCGTGACTGGATCGGGGCCCGACCGCGCTGGTGGCGTAACAAGGTGGAACTGGTGGCGATGGATATGTCCTCCGAGTTCCGCCGGGCCGTCCGCAAGGTTCTGCCCCAGGCAGCCATCACCGTGGACCACTGGCATGTGGTGGCGCGGGCGAACCAGATGGTCACCGAGGTCCGGCGGCGCCGCGCGCATGACCTCCACGGCAGGCGGGGC
>NZ_JBFRFD010000548.1:0-2293 GCF_052114645.1 Arthrobacter sp. 2YAF22_2 | reverse complement strand
ACGCAGGTACCCATCGGTCCCGGGAGCCATACAGCGAAACAACGCATGGGACGCCCGGCCGACGGCGGCGCTGCCGCGGCAGGCCAGCTCTAGGTTTTGCGGGTGCATGGGTGGTGCGCGGTGCATTGCGACAAAACCGCTTATCAACAGGCTAGGTTTACAAGGGTAAGTTTGTCGGCCACATTGCCTGAAGGACGGAACACCTCACGATGCCCGCTGCCACCCGGAGCGCTCCGGACCGCACTGCCAGGTTCGGCCTAGCCTTCATCGGCGTCCTGCTCATCGCAGTTAACCTCCGGGTGTCCTTTGTCAGCGYCGGACCCGTTCTGGCCAACATCAGCAGCGACCTGGAGCTATCCAGTGCCGCAGCAGGGTTCCTCACGGGTCTTCCGCTCATCGCTTTCGCCGCGTTCTCACCCGTGGCGCCGGGCTTCGCCAACCGTCTGGGTCTCGACCGGGCACTGTGGATGTCCCTGCTGATCCTCGCTGCCGGCATCGTGCTTCGCTCGTTGCCGCTGCCCGGCTTCATCTGGGCCGGCACCGCACTGATCGGCTTGGCGAYCGCGTTCCTTAACGTCCTGGTGCCGTCCCTCGTCAAGCGGGACTTTCCGCTGCGGGTCAGCCAGGTCACCGGAAGTTACACCGCCGTGCAGGCCGCCTTCGCGGCGATCGGGGCCGCCGTCGTCGTTCCCGTGGCACAAACGTCGCCGGCGGGATGGCGGCTTGCCCTCGGAATCTGGGTGGGACTGGCCCTCATCGCCATGGCGGTGCTCTTGCCGTGGCTGCGGCGGCACAGGCTAGGCGCCGCGCACGGCGCCACGCCGGACGTTGCCTACCGGTCGCCCTGGACCTCGGCCTTGGGCTGGCAGGTGACGATCTTCATGGGACTGCAGTCGATCGCCTTCTACGTCCTGATGGCATGGCTGCCCACCATCGAACAAAGCCGCGGAGTGCCCGCGACGACGGCGGGCGTCCATCTCTCCGTATTCCTGCTGATCAGCGTGTTCGCAAGCCTTGCCACCGGCGGAATCCTGCACCGGGGTTCGGACCAACGGCTGGTCTCCTGCACCAGCGGGGCGCTCACGTTCGTGACCTTCCTCGGGCTGGCGCTTGCTCCAGACCTCGTCCTGCTGTGGATCGTCCTAGGGGCCATCGGATGTGGAGGCCTCATCGTCATCGCCCTCTCGCTGTTCAGCCTCCGGACCGTGAATTACCCGCAGGCAGCGTCCTTGTCCGGAATGGCGCAATCTGTCGGCTACGGTCTGGCAGCGGTGGGCCCGGTGATGTTCGGCGGCCTTCGCGACGTGAGCGGAGACTGGACGCTTCCGCTCCTCGTCACCGCGGGCATCATGGCGGTTCTCGCCGCGACGGGTCTGCTGGCCGGACGTGACCGGGTCATCAGCGGCGCCGCCGCTTAACCGCATTACCGCACGACGTCGTCACCAGCCGCCGCGCGTCGGCGTGTGTCCCTTACGCGCATCCTCGGGCATCGCCATTTCTGCCCGCAGCCCAAGGAGCCGGATGGGACGGTCCGCCTCAATCTCGGCGGCGAGGTCCAACGCCCGGGCCAGGATGTCGTTCCGGTCGAAGGTTTCGGGGATCTTTCGCGCGTGGGTCTTGGTGAGAAACGGCGCGTACCGGACCTTGAGGGTCAGCCCAATAACCGGCCGTCCTTCGGCCACCACATCTTCGAGGACATGCGCCGTCAGCTCCCGCACGGCCTCGTCCACTTGGGCGGCCTCGGTGAGGTCCCGCTGGAAGGTGGTCTCCCGGCTGTGCCCGCGGGCAACCCAGGGGGTGCTGTCCACCACGCTGGTGCCCTCGCCACGGCCGAGCTCCGCGTACCAGGGACCCATCCTGGGGCCGAATTCAGGGACCAGATTTTGGGGGTCGGAGGCGGCCAGCTCGGCGACTGTCGTGATGCCGAGCTTGGCCAGCCGGCCCGACACTTTGGTTCCGACGCCCCACAGGTCCTTGGTTGGCCGGCCGCCCATGACCTCGAGCCAGTTCCCGGCAGTGAGTCGGAAGACGCCGGCCGGCTTGCCGAAACCGGTGGCGACCTTGGCCCGGACCAGGGTGTCGCCGATGCCCACGCTGCAATGCAGCTGCGTTTGCTCCAGGACCGCGGCCTGCACCTGCCGGGCATAGGCCTCCGGATTCTCGGCCTCAATGCCTACAAAGGCTTCATCCCACCCCAGCACCTGCACCGTGGCCCCGGGCCGCGCGCGCAGGGTAGCCATCACAACTTCCGACGCCGCGAGGTACGCCTCCTGGTCGACGGGCAGGATCACCG
>NZ_JBFRFD010000547.1:0-2296 GCF_052114645.1 Arthrobacter sp. 2YAF22_2 | reverse complement strand
GGTCGGGATCGGGACGGTTCACCCTCAGCCCGCGAGCGCCGCGACGGCCTACCACGGCATTTTCTCGGATCCCGGCTGGGCCGGCCCAAACAAGGGCGATTCCGGCGCGCAGGTGGAACTTGGGCTTCGGTTCAAAACAGACGCACCCGGGACGATTGGCGGAATCGCGTTCTATAAAGCGGTTGGTGCAACTGACAATTCCCATATTGCCCACCTTTGGGACACTGCCTCCGGCTATAGTGTCCGTGATTTGGTCATCACCGATCAGTCTGCGTCCGGGTGGCAGTTCGGCTATTTTTCGACGCCGTTCGTTGCAACGCCGGGCCATGACTACACGGTTAGCTATGGCGCGGGCGACGGCCACTTTGCATTCGACGCCAGCTATTTCCAGATGGGCCGGAACATTTCGAACAACCTCTTGGAAACGGTCACGCGCACCACGACCGAAGCGACCGGCGTTTATATGTACGAGGCTGCCGGGTTGAACGGGGCGATTCCTCGGGGTGACGGATCGGGCGCAAACTACTTCGTAGACGCCCTGTTCGCACCGGCACCCGCCGAGACGCCGGCGCCGACACCAACGGCAACGGCCACCTCTACGCCGGCGCCGACCGCGACGCCCACGCCGACCGCGACTCCGACTCCGACTCCGACGCCGACCGCGACTCTCACGCCGACGCCAACGCCATCGCAGACGCCGACCGTCGCGCCGACGCCTGCTCCCCCCGCGCCGACACCCATTCCCTCGCCGGTTCCCCCGGCACAGAGTTCCTATCCGCTCCATACCAACATCGTGTCCACGAGTTTCTGGGTGGGCGAGATTTTCAATGCCAACCTGGCGGACGGCTCGCAGGTGTGCTCCACGTACGACAGTCAGTGGGCCATGCACTGGGGCGGCAAGAACACTGGCACCACGCCCGCCTGGGCATCCGGTTGTGCAGGGTCGGTGTACGGCTCATGTGACGGCACGGGGTCTGGTACGGGCACGTCATTCAAGTGCGCTACCGAAGCACGGACAGCGACGAACGGCTTTGAACCGTCCGCGGGAACGCCCAAGGAAAACGCCTTCTACCTGGATCTTCCCTATGACGACGTGAACGACGCCACCGCCTTTGCGGAACGTTGCTCAGTCATCACCTGGGCGGCGGCCGACAACGCAGCTACCGGCAAGAACAACTGCGCAAACTCGAACTACTCGTACATGAAGAATCGCTGGGTGGCGATCACCGGCCCGAACGGGCACACCTGCTACGGCCAGATCGAAGACTCTGGGCCTTCCTCGGGAAGCCTCTACCACGACAAGGGCTACGTGTTCGGTCAGAACAACGCCCGGCCCGTCAACAAACAGTTCTCAGGTGACCCCACCCAAGGCGCAGGCATGGACGTCTCGCCCGCGCTGAACGGGTGCCTGGGTTTCGCTGACCTGGACGGCGACAGCGACCATGTCGCCTGGAGCTGGATCGACCGGTCGAACGTACCCGCCGGCCCCTGGCTGGACGTGGTGACCACTTCGCAGGTGACGCAGTAAAAGGGCGGGATAGTCCACCTTGATTGCCCCCGCCTGCGTCGCCGGCGTCTCGGTTGCGCTGACCACCGGTACTGCACCCTCGACCACCGTGGAGCTGAACYAGCCACCATGAAGTCGTGAGCGCGTAATGCCAAAGGACAGGAGCGCCACCATCACGCCAGCCAACGTCTGACGTCGCCTCATAATCCCGTGTCAGATCCGAAGAGCCCCCTTGCGCAAGAACGAACGTCATGCCACAGTGCGCCCATGAATGAAGCCCGCTTCCAGTTCGTGCGTCTCGCCATTCGGATCCGAACGTCGCATTGTCCTACTACGGTGGTGCTATGACCTTTGCGAATGTGGGGACGCTCGGCGTCGTCTCAGGTAAGCGGGACGAGTTGGTGCGCCATCTGACTCGACGGAGCGAGACCCTCCGGCAGCTCGGCTGCCTTGCTTACGAGGTTGGCGTGAACGAGGACGATCCTGACACCGTCTTTGTAGTGGAACTGTGGGAGAGCGAGGAGGCGCATCAGTCTTCCCTCGCGTTGCCGGAAGTGCAGGCCTCGATCTCGGCCGCACGCCCACTACTGTCCGGTACTTTCGGAGGATTCCGATTCGAGGTCGCCGGGTCGCCGCTTCGCGACTGACACGAGCCGATCGCGTCGGCATCCGAGGAAATAAGACCCCAGTCGTCGCTCGTCTAGACTTCCAGAAGGCACCGGGTCGGCTGATTGAAAAACGCGTAAAGGGGATCCTTGGACTTCGATGATTTGGCGTGCGGATGGGAGC
>NZ_JBFRFD010000546.1:0-2302 GCF_052114645.1 Arthrobacter sp. 2YAF22_2 | reverse complement strand
CTATCGCGCTGGCCGACAAGGTGGTTGTCATGACGGCCGGACCGGCTGCCGGTGTGAAGGCAACCTTCCACATTGACTTGCCGCGGCCGCGCGTTGTGCAGGAAATCCGCTTCGACAAGAAGTTCATCGACATCTACCAGAACATCTGGGAAGCCCTGCGTGAGGAAGTGGATATTGCCTATGCCCAGACAACCCGGAGCGCCAAGCCGGACAGAACGGACGCCGAATGACCATGACAAGCCTGGACAAAACTGCCACCGCGCCGGAGGAAATGCCCCGGGCCGCCCCGCAAGGTTCCGGGGGACGAAAAAGATTTGCCTCCCGACGCCGGCTCACTGTGCTGGGGGTCCAGTTCGGCATCGTCATACTGCTCCTGGGCAGCTGGGAGCTGCTGGTCCGGGCCCAAGCCCTGGACGCCCTGCTCTACGGGCAACCGAGTCTCATTGTGAAGCAGCTCTACATCTGGGTCACCGAGGGGACCGACAACGGATCCCTGGGCCAGCAGATCACGGTAACCATTGAAGAGGCCCTCATCGGCTTCTTCATCGGCACGGCTCTCGGCATAGTTTTCGGGGTCGCGATGGGACGGATCCAGTTCCTGTCCGAGGTGATCGGCCCCTTCCTCAAAGTCATCAATGCCGTTCCGCGCATCGTGCTTGGTTCCTCCTTCGTCGTCATGTTCGGCCTGGGCCTGATGTCCAAGGTCATGTTGGTCATCGTCCTCGTATTCTTTGGCGTCTTCTTCAATGCCTTTCAAGGCACAAGGGAAGTCGACAAGAACTTCATCGCAAACGCGGAGATCCTCGGAGCCAGCAAGTGGCAAGTGACGCGCCAGGTGGTCATCCCCTCTGCGTTCTCGTGGATCATCGCCAGCCTCCATGTGGCATTCGGCTTTGCCCTCATCGGGGCCATCGTCGGAGAGTTCCTGGGCTCGCAGGAGGGACTTGGCAACCTGATCCGGCAGGCCCAGGGAAACCTGAACCAGAACGGCATCTGGGCCGCCATGGTCATCATGGCCGTCGTCGCGCTCATTGCCGAGTGGCTAATTACCAAACTGGAAAACCGGCTGCTGCGCTGGCGCCCGCCCCAGCACAGTGCGGCAGCAGAAGCCTGACCGCATCACCTTCTATACACCGTCCTTTAATACATCGTCGCGGACCTGTTAGTCCGCGACACCAACATCTCAAAGAGGAGAACAATGTCTACGAAAAAGTGGATCGCCGGAGCCGGCGTCGCCGCAGCCCTGCTGGCAGCGATGACGGGCTGTGCCAACACAGCCAGCACGGCCGGGCAGGCACCGCAACAGGCCGGAGACGCCAACGGCCAGCAGGTCAAGATCATGGTGGGCGGCTTGAACAAACAGATCTATCTTCCCTTCAAGCTCGCCGACCAGCTGGGCTACTACAAGGATGCCGGCCTGAACATCCAGCTCTCCGACGAACCGGCCGGGGTTGACGCGGAGACAAACATGATCTCCGGCCAAGTCGACGGTGTGGGCGGATTCTATGACCACAACCAGGTCCTGCAAGCCAAGGGAAAATCCACTGAGGCCGTCGTGACCATGCTCCAGGTCCCCGGCGAAGTCGAACTTTGCCGGACCGACCTCAAGGACCAGATCAAATCAGCAGCGGACTGGAAGGGCCGCAACCTCGGCATTACCGACCTCGGATCCTCCACGGATTACCTGACCCAGTACATCGGCCAGAAAAACGGCGTCGCCCCTTCGGAGACCCACCGCATCGGCGTCCAGTCCGGCGGCACCCTCATTGCCGCGATGGACCACAAGAACATCGACTGCGCTATGACAACGGAACCCACAGTTTCGCAGCTGGTCAGCACCAACAAGGCCTTCATCCTCTACGACTCCCGGACACTGGCCGGTGCGCAGCAGACCTTCGGCGGGGCCTACCCGGCGACGTCGTTGTACATGACCAGCGACTACGTGGCGGCGCACAAGGATGTCGTTCAGAAGCTGGCCAACGTCTACGTCAAAACCCTCAAGTTCATCCAGGACCACACAGCTGCTGAAATCACTGACAAGGTTCCCGCCGACTACTACGCGGGTGTCGGCAAGGATGCCTACATCAAGGCACTGGACGCAGAAAAGGGCATCTACAGCCCCACCGGCCTCATGCCCACCGACGGTCCGAAGATCGYCAACGACGTGCTGCAGACCAACGCCGAGGTCAAGGGCAAGACAATTGACCTGGAAAAAACGTTCACGAACGAATTCGTGCAGGCCGCCAAGTAAGGAACAGTAAACCGCCAGTCAGCGTCTGGCACGACGGCGGCCACGTCCCTG
>NZ_JBFRFD010000545.1:0-2312 GCF_052114645.1 Arthrobacter sp. 2YAF22_2 | reverse complement strand
GCCGAGCTCCTCTTCCTCTGCCGCTCCGGYGTGCGCTATGTCGCCGCCGCCAACGCCGCCGCGGCCGCCGGCTTCACCGCCTACAACGTGCTGGAGGGCTTCGAGGGCCAACCGGACGAGACCGGCGCCCGGACTGTAAACGGCTGGAAGAACCGCGGCCTCCCCACCCACGGCGGAAGCACTAAATGAGCTTCAATCCCGACGCCCAGGGCTGGAGCCCGGAAACCCAGGCCGTCCGCGGCGGCCTCGACCGCACCGGGTTCCAGGAAACAACCGAGCCGATCTTCCTGAACTCCGGCTTCGTCTACGAATCCGCCGCCGCCGCGGAACGCGCCTTCACCGGCGAGGACGAGCGCTTCGTCTACTCCCGCTACGGGAACCCCTCCGTAGCCACCTTCCAGGAACGGCTCCGGCTCCTGGAAGGGACCGAGGCGTGCTTCGCCACGGCGTCGGGCATGTCCGCGGTCTTCACCGCGCTCGGGGCGCTGCTCGCGGCGGGCGACCGCGTGGTCGCGGCCCGGTCGCTCTTCGGATCCTGCTTCGTGATCCTGAACGAGATCCTGCCGCGCTGGGGGGTGGAGACGGTCTTCGTGGACGGCCCGGACCTCGAACAGTGGCGGGCGGCGCTGTCGGTGCCGACCACCGCGGTGTTCTTCGAGTCGCCGTCGAACCCGATGCAGGAGATCGTGGACATTGCGGCCGTGAGCGAACTGGCGCACGCCGCCGGCGCCACGGTGGTGGTCGACAACGTCTTCGCCACTCCCCTGCTGCAGCGTTGCGGCGAGCTCGGCGCCGACGTGGTCGTGTACTCCGGCACCAAGCACATCGACGGCCAGGGCCGGGTGCTCGGCGGCGCGATCCTGGGCACCAAGGAGTTCATCGAGGGCCCGGTCAGGCAGCTCATGCGCCACACCGGTCCGGCCCTATCCGCCTTCAACGCCTGGGTTTTAAGCAAGGGCCTGGAAACGATGGCCCTGCGGGTAAGCCATTCCTCGGCCTCCGCGCTGCGGCTGGCCCAATGGCTCGAGGAACAGCCGGCCGTGAGCTGGGTCAGGTACCCGCTGCTGGCGTCCCATCCGCAGTACGAGCTGGCCGCCCGGCAAATGAAGGCCGGCGGCACCGTGCTGACTCTCGAGCTTGCGCAGTCGCCCGGGCGCTCGGCGAAGGCCGCCGCCTTCGCGCTGCTGGATGCGTTGCGGATCATCGATATCTCCAACAACCTCGGCGATTCCAAGTCGCTGATCACCCATCCGGCCACCACCACCCACCGCGCCATGGGGCCCGCCGGGCGTGCCGCGATCGGCCTCAGCGACGGCGTCGTGCGCCTGTCGGTGGGCCTGGAGGACGTCGATGACCTGATCCGCGACCTGGGGCAGGCGCTCAAGCAGGTCTAGCCGCGGCCAGGCCTAGCCACGGCGCACCCGTGACAGCACCGGGGCCGGTTCCGCAGCAGTGTCGGCGTCGGCGCCGCGCAGCGTGACGCGCACGGCGTGGGCGACGACGGCGGCCAGGCCGGCGTCGTCGGCGGGGTTGTCCAGCCCCGGGGCGCGGAGTGCCTGCCGCTGCAGCTGTGAACCCGTACCGTTCGCCAGGATCCGGTCCACGCCGCGGCGGGCCAGCTCCAGTTCCCCCTGCTCGGCGAGGACGGGCGCCAGGAACTCCACCAGCGCGTGCACCACCTCGGCCGCCGGCGCCGGCCGGAAGCTCCCGAAGTCCAGCAGCTTGCCGCGCAAGCCGCAGTTGCTGGCCTGCCAAGCCGCCATCTTCAGCAGCACCGTGGGCACCGGAGCGGGATCCACGCCGTCGCGCCACTCCCGGCTGGCTGACTCCACGAGGGCGCGCACCAGCACGGCGATCAGCGCGGCATCCTCCGCGCGCAGGCAGACGTCCGCAACCCGGACCTCCACGGTGGGGTGATAGCGGGCCAGCCGGGCATCGAAATAGACCATGCCCTCGTCAAAGAGCACCCCGGTCTCCAGCAGCCGGGAAACGACGCGCCGGTACATTGCCACGCTGCCGAAGATCATGGAGGGCCCGGCCGCCGGCCAGCGGTTCCACGCCTGCGTGCGGTAGCTTTCGAAGCCGGTCACCGTACCGTTCCAGAACGGCGAGTTGGCGCTGATCGCAATCAACACCGCCAGTTTGTCGCGGATCCGGTCCAGGACTGCCACGCCTTCCTCAGGGGAGCCGATGCTGGTGTGGACGTGGAAGCCGCAGGTGAGCTGTTCCCGCACGGTGAGGCCGAAGCGTTGCTGCATGCTGGCATACCGCGGCTTGGGCGTCGTGTGGGTGGTGGATGCCCGGGGCGACGT
>NZ_JBFRFD010000544.1:0-2316 GCF_052114645.1 Arthrobacter sp. 2YAF22_2 | reverse complement strand
CGTCAACGGACCCGCTCTTCACGCCGTCGGCTGTTTCCTTGGCTTCCTTGCCGGTCTGGAAGCGGGACAGCGGCTTGACGACGAGCGGGAAGCCGGAGAACCGTTCGGTGAAGGTCTCATAGTGCTGCTGGGCGAGCAGTGTCGTGGGCACCAGGACGGCGACCTGCTTGCCGTCCTGGACCGCCTTGAACGCGGCACGGACCGCGATTTCGGTCTTTCCGTAGCCGACGTCCCCGGAAATCAGCCGGTCCATCGGGATCTCGCGCTCCATGTCGGCCTTGACCTCGTTGATGGTGGTCAGCTGGTCCGGGGTCTCCACGTAGGGGAAGGCTTCCTCCAGCTCCCGCTGCCACGGCGTGTCGGGTCCGAAGGCGTAGCCGCGGGAGGCCATCCTGGCCGAATACAGCCGGATCAGCTCGCCGGCGATCTCCTTGACCGCCTTGCGGGCTTTGGACTTGGTGCTGGCCCAGTCCGCGCCGCCCATCTTGCTCAGCGCAGGGGTATCGCCGCCGACGTATCGCGTGACCTGGTCCAGCTGGTCCGTGGGCACAAAGAGCCGGTCGCCCGGGGCGCCGCGCTTGGACGGGGCGTACTCCAGGACCAGGTATTCGCGCACCCCGTCGCCGCCGCCAGCCACCTTGCGCTGGATCAGCTCAACGAACCGGCCGATGCCGTGCTGTTCGTGCACCACTGAGTCGCCGGCCACGAGCTGGAGCGGGTCGACGGCGTTCCGCCGCTTGGACGGCATCCGGCGCATGTCCTTGGTCGAGCCCGCGGAGGTGCGGCCCAGCAGGTCGGCCTCGGTCAGCAGGCCCACCTTGAGCGTGTCCATGACGAAACCGCGGCCGACGGCGGCGGTGGTCACCTCGATCAGGCCCGGCTGCGGCTCGGCGTCCAGGGATTCCACCCGGGCGCACGGAATGTCGTTGTCGTGGAAGAGCTCCGCCAGCCGCTGCGCCGGCCCGGGGCCTTCGGTGGCGACGACGATCCGCCACTGGTCCCGCACGTGCGAGCCGATGAACTCCATCATCTCGGCCACGTCGCCCTGGTAGCCGCGCGGTTCACGGGCGCGGAGGTTCAGCACGTCGACGTCGGGCATCAGCTCCTCATCGCTGGCAAGGGAGGTGATGGACCACCAGGACACGTCATGCGCCAGCGCGGTGGAACGGGTTTCGCCCAGCGAGCGGAAGCTGGCCGAGTGCAGGGCCTCGGACGCCGCGGAGCTTAGATCTAGCGGCGCGGCTCCGCCGTCGGATGCCGTGGACCATGCTGCTTCGAGGAACTCCTCGTTGGTCGCGGCCAGGTCGTGGGCGCGGGTGCGGACCTTTTCGGGTTCAATGACCACCGAGATGGAGCCCTCGGGGAACTGGTCCAGGAACGGGACCATGGAATCGACCAGTACCGGGGCGAGGGACTCCATGCCTTCGACCGCGATCCCGCCGGCGATCTTCTCCAGCATGTCCGCCGCGGCCGGCAACTGGGACTTCAGCGTCGCCGCCCGGGACATCACCGACGGCGTAATCAGGAGTTCGCGGCAGGGTGGCGCGTGCAGTTCGGTGGGGTGGTGCACGCCGGGCGCGGTGAGTGAGCGCTGGTCGGCGACGGCGAACCAGCGCATCTGCTCGACCTCGTCGCCGAAGAACTCGACCCGGATCGGGTGGTCTTCGGTGGGCGGGAAGACGTCCAGCATGCCGCCGCGGACCGCGAATTCGCCGCGCCTGGTGACCATGTCCACGCGGGCGTAGGCGGCGTCGGCGAGGTTCTTGACGACCTCGCCGAAGGGGGCGTCCTGGCCGACCTTGAGGGTCACCGGGACCAGCTCGCCGAGCCCGGCCACGATCGGCTGGACCACGGCGCGGACCGGGGCGACCACCACGCGCAAGGCGCCGCCGGCGGTTTCGGGGTGGGCGAGGCGGCGCAGCACGGAGAGCCGGCGGCCGACGGTGTCCGAGCGCGGTGAGAGCCGCTCGTGCGGCAGGGTTTCCCAGCTGGGGAACTCGGCGACCATGGCTGCCGGCAGGAAGGCGCCCAGCGCGGCGGTGAGATCCTCGGCCTCGCGGCCGGTGGCGGTGACGGCCAGCACCACCGGCGTGCGGACACCGGCGGAGGCACCGCCGTCGGGCGCGTCCCCGTCGGACAGCGCCTCCGAGGCGAGGCCGTCGGCCATCTCCGCCAGCAGCGCGGCCCGCAGGCCCGCCGGAGCGCTGATCTGGTAGTCCTCGCTGCGGGCCGTGAACGGCCGCGACGCTTCAGCCTGCACCCGCGCGAAGGTCTTGTCCCCGGCGAGGACACGCCGCAGACCGGTGAGAGAGGGGC
>NZ_JBFRFD010000543.1:0-2317 GCF_052114645.1 Arthrobacter sp. 2YAF22_2 | reverse complement strand
GGGCGGGCCTCGGGGACTATCCTGACCTCGCCGGCACCACCTTCCTAGTTGCCAAAGTGAGCTCCGCCTTGGGCGCTGATTTTGAGGTGTTCGGTGAAAACTCTAATCCGGTCAGAATTCTGAAGGAATTCGGGTTGAAGCCATCCCCGTCGCTCGCACAGATCAAACAAAGCGGCCGGCCGGTCAATTCGGTCGCGAACGGGGCCGAGAGCTATGCCTGGCCTCAGGACAGGGCAGCCGAACTCAGCAGCGACATCGCCGTGTTTTCCGTGAAGCGGGAAGAATACGTGGAGCTGAAGAGCAGAGGCATCCTCGACGCCGTACCGGCCCACAAGGCGGGGAATTCCATCATTGCAGATTCGGCGGACAATGGGCTGGCACTCGATACGGCGTCGTGCTTGTCGGTGAAGTGGCTGTCCCGCACGATGCTTCCTGAACTGGCCAGGGCAGCGCATGGCGCCAAACATGGCGGATGAGGCCTGCCGGCCTGAGGCAGTCGGGCCTCGCCGACAACGACTACCCACACCGAGTGACACAGCCATGTGCACTGGAAACACGATTTACAAGGAGTGCGCGTGACCGGTCAGGTCTTAATCACGAGGGCGTCCCGGCGCCGGGCAGAACCTGTCACCGCGACGCGTAAAGATATCCAGGCACTGCGCGCCCTCGCGGTCGGGCTCGTGGTGCTCAACCACTTGTGGCCCCACCGGCTGCCCGGCGGCTACGTCGGCGTGGATGTCTTCTTTGTGATCTCGGGGTATCTGATCTCGAAGCACCTGCTCGGGGAGTTGGAACGCACGGATCGCATCAACCTCGCGCAATTCTATTCTCGGCGGATCAAGCGGCTGCTGCCTGCCGCCACCGTCGTGGCTGTCGTCTCGCTGGTTGCCGCGTGGGTACTGTTGCCGTTCTCTCGGTGGCTCGCCATCGTCCAGGAAACGATGGCGTCGGTCTTCTACGTTGAAAACTGGATGCTGGCGGCAAAGTCGGTGGACTATTCGGCGCATAATGACGCCGCTTCGACAGTGCAGCACTACTGGTCCCTCTCAGTCGAGGAGCAGTTTTACCTGGTCTGGCCCCTGCTGTTCCTTGGGCTGTTCACGGCCGCTGTCAGGTTCCGCATCCGCCGGAGGGCGCTACTCGCTCTAGGCGTTGCGCTCGTCAGCGCCCTTGCATTCGCGTTTTGTATTTGGTTCACCTACGCCAACAAGAGCCAGGCCTACTTTGTCACCCCCGCCCGCGTTTGGGAGTTCGGGGCCGGCGCCCTGGTGGCAATCGGCGGGGCACATGCGCTGGCCGCCCTGCGCCTGCGTTTCGCATCTTCCCACCTGGCACTGTCGGGGATTGCACAGTGGCTCGGCTACGGCTTCATCGCATATTCCGCTTTGTCATATGACGAGCAGACGTTCTTCCCCGGCATTGCCGCAGCGGTGCCCGTCGCCGGCACCCTTCTGGTGATCGCCTCGGGACCGACCGGGCCTCGCTGGTCGCCCAATCAGCTGCTTGCCGCCAAACCCATCCAGTTCGTTGGCGACGTGTCATACTCGCTATATCTTTGGCACTGGCCGATCATCATCCTGACGCCGGCCGTTCTGAGCCGCACGTTGGGGACTCCGGACAAGTTTTTCATTCTTGCTGTCGCCATTGCGCTCTCCTACGTGTCCAAGAAAATTGTCGAGGATCCGGGCCGCACAAAACTCCTCCGGGGAGCCAGACCGGTCCGGGTCATGCTAGCCATGGCAGCGACACTTGCCATTGTTTCCGCGCTGTGCGGAGGACTCCTCCTGAACCTTGGCAAGGCACAGGATGCCGAAGCTTCCAAGCTGCAGAATCTTTCCGGCCAGCCTTGCTACGGAGCGCGCAGCCTGGATCCGCATAACAACTGCAAGGAACCATTCGGTGCCGCACAGGTCGCGAACGTAGGTCCCAATGAAGCACCCTGGTTTGACGCCCCGGAATGCAAGCCGTCCTCGGATCCAATAGTCGTTCAGGACCGGAAGCTCCTAAGCGACTGCGATTTCACCGGCGGGACCAACGCCACAGCGACGGTTTGGCTGGTCGGCGACTCGCACGCTGAACAGTGGAAGACCGCCATCTACGAGCTTGCGCGGCTCCATAAGTGGAAGGTCAAGGAATCCCTGCTGGGCGGCTGTCCTTTCATCGATGCAAAGCGCGTCGCGTTCATGGGAACGCCGAGCACGGAACCGCAGCTCCAGCAGCGATGCCTGGAATGGGGCAAAAAACTCACCGATCGCATAGTGCGAGAAAAACCGGCGATGATTTTCGCGGCAACCTTCGGCGCCGGAGAGGCTGTAGA
>NZ_JBFRFD010000542.1:0-2320 GCF_052114645.1 Arthrobacter sp. 2YAF22_2 | reverse complement strand
GGGAAAGGAATGCCATCAGGTCATAACCCAGCGCGGCGGGATCCAGCCTGCGACTGAAGGAGCGGAGGGCGCCGCTGCGCTCGAGCCGTGCCAGCCGGGCGTGGACCGTGTTCCGTGCGACGCCGAGCGTCCGCGAGAGTGCCAGGGCGCTGGCTTCGGGTTCCTTGTCGAGGGCCAGGATGATCCTGCCGTCGAGGGAATCCAGGGTGCGGGGGTTCGGGATGGTCATATTTTCACCACAGACAGTAGATGTTGAGCAGAAGTCCCAATGGGTTGAGGGTATCTTGCATTGTGGGCCGAGTCACAATCATGATCGTTCCTCATGACCCGTGATCAGATCCTCACCGCACCGGACACTGCGCTTCCCACCCTTCGTGGCGCGGTGGCCGGACTTCCGCCCTACGTCCCGGGCCGGCGCAGCGCCGGTGTGGACATTGCTGCCCTCGCCAGCAACGAAAGCCACTACGAACCGCTGCCCGCTGCCACCGCTGCGGTGGCCGCAGCGGCCGGCACCATGAACCGCTACCCGGACAGTGCCGCCGTCGAACTCCGTGAAAGGATTGCCCGCCACCTCGGCATCACGGCCGGAGAGGTGGCGGTGGGGCCCGGCAGCGTCGGCGTCCTGCAGCAGATCATCACCGGACTGTGCGACGCCGGGGATGAAGTGATCTTCGCGTGGCGCTCCTTCGAGGCGTACCCCATCCTGGTGGAGCTCRCAGGCGCCCAGCCGGTCCGAATCCCGCTGGACGACGCCGAGGGCCACGACCTCGACGCCATGGCCGCGGCCGTCACTGACCGCACGAAGGTTATCCTGCTCTGCACCCCCAACAACCCCACCGGCGTACCGATCAGCCACGAACGCATCGAGGCCTTCCTGCAATCCGTCCGCTCCGACATCCTTGTGGTGATCGACGAGGCCTACGTGGAATACGCCGAAGCGGGCAGCGGCCCCGACTCCCTGGCGCTCTACCGCCAGTACCCGAACGTCTGCATCCTGCGCACCTTCTCGAAGGCGTACGGACTCGCCGGCCTGCGCGTGGGATACGCTGTGGCCTCACCCGCCATCGCCGAGGGACTGCGCCGGACCGCCCTGCCCTTCTCCGTTAGCGCGCTGGCCCAAACGGCTGCCATCGCGTCGCTGGAGGCCGGGGAGGAGATGGAAGCGCGGGTGACCGCCGTCAAACAGGAACGCGCCCGGATGGCCGCGCAGCTGGAAGCCCAGGGCTGGAAACTGCCGCCGAGCCAGGGCAACTTCCTGTGGATCCGCGCGGATGAGCTGCTCCAGGCGAGGCTTGTGGACGCGTTTGACCGCGCGGGCATCCTGGTCCGGGCGTACCAGGGGGACGGCGTGCGGATCACCGTTGCCGGCTCCGCCTCCAACGACCGCGTGCTCCAGGTTTTGGAAGCCCACGCTGCCTCAACAATCGACTGACCTAATCCCCACTCCGTCCCACCTACATTCAGAGGACTCCCCATGGAACAACAGACAAAGACGTCTGGCCGCGCACTGGGCGCCGCACTCAAACCCCGCCAACTCACCATGATGGGGCTCGGAAGCGCCATCGGCGCGGGCCTGTTCATCGGCTCCGGCGCCGGCATCCAGGCTGCCGGCCCGGCAGTGCTGATGTCCTACCTGGTGGCCGGCACCCTCATCATCCTGGTGATGTGGGCCCTCGGCGAGATGGCCGCCGCCAATCCGGACAGCGGAGCCTTCTCCGTCTATACCGCCAAGGCCTACGGGCCGGTGGCCGGTGCCACAGTGGGCTGGCTCTGGTGGATCCAGCTCGTGGTGGTCATCGCGGCCGAAGGGCTCGGTGCGGCCGGACTGCTGGCCACCATCTTCCCGGCGCTGCCCGTGTGGCTGATGGCATTTGTGTTCATCGTGGTGCTCACCGCTGTGAACCTCACCAGCGTGAAGAACTTCGGCGAGTTCGAGTTCTGGTTCGCCCTGCTCAAGGTGGCAGCCATCGTGGGATTCCTCCTGGTGGGCGCTGCCCTGCTCTTCGGCTGGCTGCCGGGCGTGAAGTCGCCGGGCCTGACCAACTTCACCGGCGCCGGATTCGCTCCCAGCGGTTTCGCCGGGATTGCCACGGCACTCTTCGTGGTGGCGTTCGCGTTCGGCGGCACCGAGATTGTGTCCGTGGCGGCAGCTGAGACCGCTGAGCCGGCCCGCAGTGTGAAGAAGGCGGTCCGGACGGTGCTGTGGCGCATCCTCATCTTCTACATCGGCGCCATCTTCGTGATCGCGGCGGTGGTTCCCGTGGGTTCGGCGGGGCTGAAGAGCCCGTTTGCCGCCGTGCTGGACGCCGCCGGCATGCCC
>NZ_JBFRFD010000541.1:0-2320 GCF_052114645.1 Arthrobacter sp. 2YAF22_2 | reverse complement strand
AGTGGAGAAGTGCAGGAGGCTCTGGAGATATTTGGAAACCGAACTCTGCCACAGCCTAAGGTCTCAATCGTTATGCCAACCTGGAACCGTGCAGCAAAGCTCCGAACAGCGATCGAGTCGGTTCAGAGGCAGTCTTACACGGAATGGGAGCTGATCATTGCCGATGACGGCTCAGTCGACGACACACGACTAGCAGTCCAAGCGGAGGCCGACCGAGATCAAAGATTGGTTTATCTCGGTTTGCCTCACCGCGGAGTGAGTGTTGCAAGAAACGAGGCGATCAAGGTTGCAACCGGACGCTACGTCGCTTTTCTAGACTCCGATAAGGAATGGGATGCGGACTTCCTCCAGGTGATGATCGCCTCGATGGAATCTGCAGGCCTGCAGGCGGCTGCGAGTGCTTGCGAGGTCCGGATCGGAGATCGGACGTTCTACCGGAGTGTCCAATCGACTGACGAGTCCTTGGCCATAGGGAACTCCATTGACCAAACAGCACTCGTTGTTTCGTTAGCGATGATTCGAAGCGTAGGGGGATTTGACGAAGGACTCCGGCGAGCCGTGGACTACGATCTAATCCTCTCCATCTCTCACCTGACGAAGATCCAACAGATACCATTCGTAGGCGTTCGATATAGCGAGGATGATTCAGACCCAAACAGGATCAGCGAAGCAGAATCCGTCGCCTGGAACTACTTCGTTGCCGACAGGCGCCATTGGGACCGCTACGAATCTGGAACCATCTCCCCAACCACTTCCGAGCGGTTAACCATCATCATTGATTCGGTCTCGTCATACAAAGATGCGCGGAACGCTCTGGACAACATCGCCGAACATGCAGGCGGCCAGGATGTTGAAGTCCTACTTTGTCTTTCGAGTAATGCCTGGACCGACGTTTGTTCTCTAGCACCTTTGAAGATGTCTGCGGTACCTGTGGGATTTGTTTACCAGAATCCATCAGGGATCCGCCCTCGTGTTATCAATGACGCTCTTCGACAGGCTTCGGGTGAGTTTGTACTCATTATGCATTCCGGCCAAAAAATATACGAAGGCAGCCTTACTGCACTAGTTAACAACTTCGAAAAGTCAGGTGCGGCGGTCTCGCACCCCGTCACTCTCGGAAGTACTCGCCTTATAAATAACGCCGGCGTTGTTTACTCCGAACTCGGCGGAGACCCAGTCCCGCTACTCAAAGATGTCCCAATGGACGTTCTGGGATTTTCGACGCCACTTCACACTCCTGGTGCTCCCCTTCCGCTTATGTCACGAACGTCGTTAGCGACGAGCATCAGGGGACTTAACACTAAGATTAAATCCCTTTGGTCCGACATTGACTTTTCGCAGAATCTCGCATCAAAGGGGAACGGGCTTGTGTTCATAGATTCGGACGTCGTCTTTGAGCAGTCGAGACCGACAGCGTTCTCTAGCCAAGCAAAAGCCCAGGCTGACATTCGAATGTTTCATGAATTGTGGCCTGACAAGCCTCGCGGCAGTGAGGAAGCAATTCGCAGGACTGGTATGCAGTCCGGGGGTTTTGTGGGCTTTTCTGCTGCATCCAACCCTGACAATCCAGACCTATGGCCGATGTTAAACCTAGCGCGTCGTCCCCTGGAGATAAGTGAAGCAGTTCCAAGCTTGCGATGGGCCATAAAATCCGCGGCCCCTGCTGACAACAGGTCCCTGTTATGGGGTGACTTTCACTTTGCCAACTCGTTGGCTAAGTCTCTGCGCAAGATAGGACAATCGGTCGCTGTTGACTATCAGGAAAATTCTGCTCGGGACACTTCAAATCTTGAAGATATAGTTCTAAACCTAAGGGGGCTCCGTGACATTGCGCTACCCGCTAACACCCTCAATCTGCTTTGGGTGATAAGTCACCCGGACGAGGTCACCGCAGCCGAGGTTGCGAAATACCACATCGCCTACGCTGCAAGTACGAACTGGGCTGCGGTACAGGGAGCCCAGTGGGGTCGACCCATCCGTTCACTGCTTCAATGCACCGATTCTGACCTTTTCTATCCTGATTTTGATCCCGAAATTGCGGAAGCCAATAGGATACTTTTTGTTGGTAATTCACGAAAGACCTACCGGCCTGCACCTTGGAACGCGGCTAGAGAAGGACTACCAATTCGTATTTACGGCGGAGGGTGGTCGGGACTCGTTCCCGACGAAGTTATTGCCGGTGAGTACATTCCGAATGGCCAACTGAGGCGCTACTATTCATCTGCGGGTACTACACTGAATGATCATTGGCCCGACATGCGCAACCAGGGTTTCATCTCTAACCGAATATTTGATGTGGTTGCAGCGGGCGGTCGTGTCT
>NZ_JBFRFD010000540.1:0-2320 GCF_052114645.1 Arthrobacter sp. 2YAF22_2 | reverse complement strand
CGCCGCGAGCGTGCACACCTCCACCGATCGGGTGGCGATCTCCAAGTTTGCCTTCGAAATGGGAGATCCGAAGTACCTGAGCCACGTTCTGAGTGCCGTCCGGCGCATCGACGGCGTGTTCGACGTCTACCGCACCACCGGCAACCGGCGCCGCAGCTGATCGCTGCACTAACCGGCGGGGCCCGGGCGTTACTCGGCCAGCAGCGCCGCGAGCTTCGCGAGTGCCGCCTTCTTGTACGGCACCCGCGGGGTGGCTTCCACCGCTCGGATCAGCAGCCGCAGCCGGACGTTTAGCCCGGGCGCCGCCAAGAGGGCTTCGAGCGCGGGCAGCGCGCGCTCTGACTCGACGTGCAGGGCGATGTCCACCGCCGTCCGCAGCGGGCTGGACACCATCAGGCCGCCCAGGCTCACGACGTCGAACGGCCCCAGCCGCACCTCGTGGAAACTGCAGCCGCGGGTGGCCCGGAGACTCGATACCCGCCGGTTCGCGTCGACCAGCAGGGCGATGCGGTCCGGCTCGCCGGCGCAACCGTAGATCCAGGCCGCCGTCATCCTGCCGGCGACTACCCGTTGCCGGATGGAGAGCGGGATGGCGCAGGCCGCCGCCCGGGCCCGCAACTGCGGGGTGGAGGCAGCGCCGGGCGGGAGGTAAGCCCGCTGGGAGAGCCGGGCCAGCACGCCGTCAGCCGCCATGGCCTGCAGTTCCGCCCAGGAGAAGGGCGCGCCAGGGAAGTAGAGTACCGGCGGCGCCGCGCCGGGCGGGTGGCAGGTAGCGGGATTGGATGGATGGCCGGAAGCGGGGTAGCCGGGCGTGAGGACCATGCAGCCATCGTGACGCTTTCCCCGGACCGCGGAAAAGGCCCCGCACCGGTCATGTGGATAACCGGGCGGGGCCTCTTCGTGCCGGTAGTGGCTACCGGCGGCAAGGGACGCTACGACAATTCGCTGGCCGACCGCTCCAGCTGCTCAAGCCACGCCTGGCGCGCGTCGAGGGCTTCCTGGGCTGCCTTGATCTTGCGTTCGTCGCCGGCCTTCTCCGCTTTGGCCAGGGCGTCCTTGAGCCCGGCGATGGCCGACTCAAGCTGGGACAGGGCGCTGTTGGTGCGTGCCTTCGTCTCCGGGTTCGAACGCTTCCAGTTTTCGTCCTCGGCGTGGCGGACAGCGTCCTCCACCTTCCGCAAGCCTGCCTCAATCCGGCCCATGTCGGCGCGGGGAACCTTGCCGGCTTCCTCCCAGCGGTCACGGATGGACTGCAGGGCCTTCTTGGCAGCGGCAAGATCCTTGATCGGCAGCAGTTCGTTGGCCTCGACCAGCAGGGCTTCCTTGACCTTGAGGTTGGCGCCGTACTCCTGGTCGATCTCCTCATTGGCGGCCTGCCGGTTCGTGAAGAAGACGTCCTGCGCGGCCCGGAAACGCGCCCAGAGGGCGTCGTCATCCTTACGGCTGGCGCGCGGGGAAGCCTTCCACTGGTCCATCAGGCGCCGGTACTCGCCGGCGGCGAAGCCCCAGTCGGTCGAGCTGGACAGCGCCTCGGCGTCGGCGATCAGCTTCTCCTTGGCGGACTTGGCAGCCGAATTGTTGCTGTCCAGCTGGGAGAAGTAGGCGCGGCGGTGCCGGTCGAAGACGGTGCGGGCGGCACGGAAACGCTTCCAGAGGGCGTCTTCGTTGCCGCGGCCAAGGCGGACCCCGCTCTTCTGCGCGGTCTTCCAGCTCTCGAAGAGTTCGTTCATCCGGGCGCTGGAGGTCTTCCACTGGATCTGGGCGGGGTCGTGCCCGGCGATCTCTTCGGCTTCGGCCACGATCGCCTCGCGGGCCGCCAATTCGGCGGCGCGTACGGCCTCATGTTCGGCCTTTTCGGTCTTTTCCAGTTCGGTGATCTGCCCGGAGAGCGTGTCCAGGCGTGTTTCTGCGGCACGGAGGTCGCCCACCATGTTCCGTTCGGCCAGCTGCTCGCGCAAGTGCGTCACGGTCTTCTGCATGTCCGCTGCCGGAGCCTTGGACGCCACTCGCTGCTCGAGCAGGACAACCTGGGCCACGACGTCGTCGTACTTGCGGGCGAAGTAGCCAAGAGCTTCGTCGTCGCTGACACCGGGGTACTGGCCCACGGCGTGTTCTTCGCCGTCGAGGGTCAGGAACACGTGGCCGTCGCCTTCAACCCGGCCCCAGCGCGCGGCCTCGGCAAGCGAAGTGGCGCTGGGCGCGGGCGCGGCGACCGGGGCTGCAGCAGACGGGGTCGCCTTCGGCCGGGCCGCGAAGGCGGCGGGCGACGGGGCCGGGCGCGGCGGCGCGGGCGCCGGGACGGGGGAGGGTGCAGCCTGGG
>NZ_JBFRFD010000539.1:0-2323 GCF_052114645.1 Arthrobacter sp. 2YAF22_2 | reverse complement strand
TTATCACCCTGCCGGAAGGCACGGAAATGGTTATGCCCGGCGACAACACTGAGATGACCGTTGCGCTCATCCAGCCCATCGCCATGGAAGAAGGCCTCGGCTTCGCAATCCGCGAAGGCGGCCGCACCGTTGGTTCGGGACGTGTCACCAAGATCATCAAGTAACTACTTGTTGACCTAGCTTGAATCCTCAGGCCGTCTGACGGCCGCCACGAGGGAGGAACAGCCCCGCTGCACTGCAGCGGGGCTGTTCCGTTTAACCCCTGCTACCGTTGCAGGTGAAGAAGGGATGCCGACATGGAGTGGATCATCTTGCTGATTCTGGCGGTCGCCGTGGTGGTTGTCATCGGCGGCGGCCTGTGGGCCAAAAAGTATTTCCGGCACGAGATCGAGCGCGCAAAGCGGATCGACCGGGCCAACAAGAACCAGTAGCGCGGCGGACGGGCCGCGTCAGCGCAGCCTGGCCCGGCTGAGGGCCTGGTACCAGTAGAAGGACTCCTTGGGGGTCCGTTCCTGGGTCTCGAAGTCGACGTGGATCAGGCCGAAGCGCTGGGAGTAGCCGGCCGCCCATTCGAAGTTGTCCATCAGGGTCCAGACGTAATAGCCAAGGAGTTCGACGTCGGCGGCGATGCCGCCGGGCGCGGTCGCCGCCAGGGCCTGGCCGAGATGGCTGGCGAGGTAGTTGATCCGGCCCGTGTCGGCGATCGGACCGTCGACGTGGTCGGGTTCGGGGAAGCTGGCCCCGCTCTCGGTAATGTACAGCGGCGGCAGCGCCTCACCGTACCGGTCCTTCAGCTCCCGCAGCAGCGGGCCCAGATGATCCGGCGCCACCGGCCAGCCGAAGCCCGTGGTCTCATATTCGGGGAAGGCTGCCATGTGGAACGGCAGCCGCACCATCGCCTCGGCTGAGCCGACTGGGCTGTCCGCCGGGCCGCGGCCCGTGGCCACCTTGACCGGGTAGTAATAGTTCAGTCCATAGAAGTCCAGCGGCTGGTGGATGTCGCGCAGGTCAGCGTCGGTGATCCTTCCCAGCGAACGGAACCACGGCCGGGCCAGCAGCGGAGGTTTGGGATAGCTCCCCAGCAGGATCGGATCGGCGTAGATGCGGTTCAGTGCCAGATCGAAAACCCTGGCAAGCAACCGGTCCGTAACCGAGCGCGTCGCCGGCCGGACCGGGGAGTGCAGGTTGGTGACGCCGACAGCGCCGCTGACCCCCGCGGCCCGCAACGCCTGCACCGCCAGGCCGTGCGCCAGCAACTGGTGGTGCACCGACGGCAGGGCGTCGAAGAGCAGATCGTGGCCGGGGGCGTGCACACCCAGGGCGTACCCGTTAAGGGTGACGGAGGCCGGTTCGTTCAGCGTCACCCACTGGGTGACGCGGTCGCCGAACCGGGCACCGGCCGCGGCGCTGTACTCGGCGAAGCGCTCCGCCGTCGTCCGGTTCATCCAGCCGCCGCGGTGCTCGAGGGGGAGCGGGGTGTCCCAGTGGTACAGGGTCGCCATCGGCGCGATGCCGGCCTCCAGGAGCCTGTCGATCAGCCGGTCGTAGAAGTCGAGGCCCTCGGCGTTGAACGGTCCCGTTCCGTCCGGCTGGATCCGCGGCCAGGAGATCGAGAAACGGTAGGAGTCGATGCCGAGCTCGCGCATCAGCCGGACGTCGTCGTCGGAGCGGTGGTAGTGGTCGCAGGCGACGGCGGGGGAGTGGCCGTCCAGGATGCTCCCCGGCTTCTCCGCGAAGGCGTCCCAACCGGAGGGGCCGCGACCGCCGGCGGCGAGGGCGCCCTCGATCTGGAAGGCGGCGGAGGCAACCCCCAGCATGAAGCCTTGCGGCAGGCGGGCGGCGAGGTCCGGGAGGGCTGGCGTTTCCTGCGCGGTCATGCCCCTATCTTCGTATCGACGGTTGCTGAAGGCAATGAGCAGGGCGACGGCACGCGGTCCGGGACGCCGCCGTCGGCGGCTGATTCGCTTCTCCCGATTAATTCCGGCATACTAGATGAGTTGTTCAAGCGCTCTTTCGTGTCCCGATCCGGATAATGCCGGGTGTCAGGGTCCAAGTAAGAGCCCAAACATAACCCACTTCCCAAGGAATTGCGGGCAAGTACGCGCGGAATGCGCGACACGCCCGACCGCGGGGGTCGGTTACGCCGGCAGGTTGAGGAACCCGGATTCATCCGGATTCAGCTTGTGCGGCGGGTGGTAGTTACGACTTCAAATGCTTCGGCAGCCGCACAACAGGTAAGTGAACAGGGCAGCCCTAACCAGGGGAAGCACAGACTGAAAGAGAGTCAGGCGACATGGCGGGACAAAAAATCCGCATCCGGCTG
>NZ_JBFRFD010000538.1:0-2325 GCF_052114645.1 Arthrobacter sp. 2YAF22_2 | reverse complement strand
GCGCGGGACAGGGCGTTCCGGGCGCCGTAGCCGCTTGCCGCGGCGGCCCCGGCCGCCATTCCGGCCGCTGCACCGGCGCCCGCCGCGCCGACCACCGGCAGCGCCGACGTCGATTTGTCCTCCGCCGCGCTGGCGCCGATGACGCTGGTCGATGCGGTGGGCATGTCGACGGGTGCGGTGATCGGGCCGGTGGGCGCCTCGAAGAGCAGCATGCCGGGGACGGCCGCGTGGGCTGCCGGAATATCGCCGTTACGGATGGCATCGGCCGCTTCGGCCAGCTTGATCGCGTTGGCCGGACGGTTCTTGGGGTCCTTGGCGAGCATCGACATCAGCAGGGCGCGGACGGGCCGGGGCAGGCTATCCGGCAAGGGCGGCGGCGCGTCGTTGACCTGGGCCAGCGCAATCGCGATCTGGGACTCGCCCGAGAACGGRCGGTGMCCSGTGAGGCACTCGTARCCGATAACGCCSAGYGAGTAGATRTCCGAGGMRCCGGTSGCWGTCTGGCCGGTGGCCTGCTCGGGGGCCAGGTACTGGGCGGTGCCCATCACCTGGCCGGTCTGGGTGAGGGGAACCTGGTCGGCCAGCCGGGCGATGCCGAAGTCGGTGACCTTGACCCGGCCCTCGGGGGTGATGAGCAGGTTGCCTGGTTTGATGTCGCGGTGGACCAGGCCCTGGGCGTGGGCTATGGACAGGGCGCGTGCCGTTTGGGAAATGATCGACAGGGTGCGGTCCGGGGACAGCACCTGCTCATGTTCGATGATGCTGCTCAGCGGCTGGCCCGGAACGAGTTCCATGACGAGGTAGGCGGAACCTTCCTCCTCGCCGTAGTCGAAGACGTTGGCGATGCCTACATGGTTCAGCAGCGCGGTGTGGCGCGCTTCGGCCCGGAAGCGCTGCAGGAAGCCCGGATCGCCCGTGTATTCCTCTTTGAGGACCTTGATGGCGACGATCCGGCCAAGGATCAGGTCCTTGGCCTTCCAAACTTCCCCCATGCCCCCGATCGCAATGCGTGTGGTCAGCTGGAATCTGCCGCCGAGGGTGATTCCCGATGTAGGCCTCACTTATTCAACACCGCCTCAAAAATCTTCTTCGCGTTCGGACTGGTTAGCTGTGCGCCGGTGGTGATGTCCACGCCTTGCATGACGATCGTGACAGCCACTTGCGGGTCGTTGGCCGGGGCAAACCCGGTAAACCATGAGTTGTTCAGGCCGGTGCCCAGCTCGGCCGTGCCGGTCTTGCCGGCAACCTGGACGCCTGGAACGGCCGCTGCGCGGGCGATGCCGTCGCTGACCACACTGGTCATCCACTCGGTGATCTGGCGGGAGATTTCCGGGGTGGTGGAGGTCCGCAGCGTCTCGGGCTTCGGTTCATTGATGATCCGCAGATCAGGCGCCCGCAGGGTCTTGATCAGGTTGGGTTTCATCTGGACGCCGCCGTTGGCAATGGCCGAGGTCATCTGGTTGATCTGCAACGGCGTGGCCCGGACGTCGCGCTGGCCGATGGCCGACTGGGCCAGGCCGGCGTCGTCCAGCGGCTCGCTCGGGAAGAAGCTCTTGGCTGACTCGAGCTTGAGCTGATCGCCGAAGTCCTGCCCGAAGCCGAATTTCGCGGCTTGGTCCCCGATCGCCTTCTGCCCCAGGTCGAGGGCGATTTTGGCGAACGGGGTGTTGCAGGACTGCTGCAGGGCGAAGGCAAACGTGGCGGTGTTCTGGGTGTAGCAATTGCCGCCGGCGTAGTTGGGCAGCGTGTACTGGATGCCCGGGAACGGCAGCTCGGCCGGGTTGGGCAGCACGCTGTCCTTGTTGTACTTGCCGGACCCCAGGGCCGCCGCCGTGTCGACGATCTTGAAGACAGAGCCCGGCGCCAGCAGCGCGCCGGTGGGTCCGCTCACGGACTGGTTCAGGTTGATGCCCGGGATCTTGTTCAGCGCGGTGATGTTCGCCGCTTCGGCGTCGGGGTCCTGGGTGGCGACCAGGTTGGGGTCGTACGAGGGTTTGGACACCATCGCCAGGATGGCGCCGGTCTTCGGGTTGCTCACCACAATGGATCCGCGCTGGCCCTCCGGAATCAGATCGTAGGCGAGCTTCTGGATTTTCGGATCCAGCGTGAGCTCCACCGAGGCGCCCTTGGGCTGGTTGCCCAGGAACAACTGGCCAACCCGGTCCAGGAACAACTGGTCGGAGCTGCCGGCCAGCTGCTCGTTCATCGCCAGTTCCATGCCGGTCAGGCCGTAGGTTCTGGAGAAGTACCCGGTGATTCCCGCGTACAGCTGCGGCTGGGTGTAGGTGCACTGCCTGCAGGTGGACGGCAACGACCTGATCGCGG
>NZ_JBFRFD010000537.1:0-2334 GCF_052114645.1 Arthrobacter sp. 2YAF22_2 | reverse complement strand
GGCCTGGCGCGCCAGCACGGCGTCGTACCAGCCGCAGCGGCGCGGCCGGCCGGTGTTGACGCCGAACTCGCCGCCGGTCTTCTGCAGGTACAGGCCCATGTCGTCGAACAGTTCGGTGGGGAACGGCCCGGCGCCCACACGGGTGGTGTACGCCTTGATGATGCCGATGGAGCGGGAGATCCGGGTGGGGCCGATGCCGGAGCCCACGGAGGCGCCGCCGGCGGTCGGGTTGGAGGACGTCACGAACGGGTAGGTGCCGTGGTCGACGTCAAGGAACGTGGCCTGGCCGCCCTCCATGAGGACCACCTTGCCCTCGTCCAGCGCGGTGTTCAGCAGGAAGGTGCTGTCCACGACCAGCGGGCGGAGGCGTTCGGCGAAGGACAGGAAGTATTCGACAATCTCGTCGACTTCGATGTCACGGCGGTTGTAGACCTTGACCAGCAGTTCGTTCTTCTGCCGCAGCGAGCCTTCGACCTTCTGCCGCAGGATGGAGGCGTCGAAGACGTCCTGGACGCGGATGCCGAGGCGGGCCACCTTGTCCATGTAGGCCGGGCCGATGCCGCGGCCGGTGGTGCCGATCGCGCGGCTGCCCAGGAACCGCTCGGTGACCTTGTCCAGCACCTGGTGGTAGGGAGCGACGAGGTGCGCGTTGGCAGAGACCCGAAGCCTGGAGGTGTCCGCACCGCGGGCCTCGAGGCCATCGATCTCCTGGAACAGGGCTTCGAGGTTCACCACGCAGCCGTTGCCGATCACCGGGACCGCGTTGGGGCTCAGGATGCCGGCCGGAAGGAGCTTCAGCTCATACTTCTCACCGCCCACGACGACGGTGTGCCCGGCGTTGTTGCCACCGTTGGGCTTGACCACGTAGTCGACTCGGCCGCCGAGCAGGTCGGTGGCCTTACCTTTGCCTTCGTCGCCCCATTGGGCTCCGACGATCACGATTGCTGGCATGGGATCCTCCCCCATTCGTTCGGGCCGAACTGTG
Organism: Arthrobacter sp. 2YAF22_2; assembly: GCF_052114645.1. Classification (NCBI taxonomy): domain Bacteria; kingdom Bacillati; phylum Actinomycetota; class Actinomycetes; order Micrococcales; family Micrococcaceae; genus Arthrobacter; species Arthrobacter sp. 2YAF22_2. Next base: position 1,349 of record NZ_JBFRFD010000537.1, on the reverse strand, counting down.
TGGTGGACCAGGTGGTCGCCGCAGCTCAGCGCCGTTCATGAGAATGCCCCGAATCTACCGCTGTGCTCCCACCATCAACGCCAGAGTCCGGGGCTCTTACCACCCAAGTTTAGCCTGCGGACCTGCGGTCGTGTTCAAATTGGGTTTTTGAGCCTACCGTCCGGAATACGCAGCCGAAAGAAAAACTCCATGGACTCTCCCCACGACAAGGACCGGTTCAGGTCCCGGCTGAATCTCCCGGGGGGAAAGGACCGGATCCTGCTGCTGCTGGCGCTGGGGATCCTGAGCGCGGTCAGCCCGATGGCGACCGACATGTACCTCGCGTCCATGCCCGGGATGGCCGGGTACTTCCGGACGCCGACCTCCGTGGTGCAGCTCACGCTGACCACCTACATGGTCGGGATGGCCGTGGGCCAGTTCCTGCTGGGGCCCATCTCCGACGTCGTCGGCCGGCACCGGCTGATGGTCGCGGGTAATGTGCTCTTCCTGCTCAGCTCCGTTGCGCTCGCGCTCGCTCCGAGCATCGAGCTGGTACTGGCGCTGCGCGGACTCCAGGGCGTGGCTGGGGCGGCCGGCGTGGTGATCGCCCGGGCCGTCGTGTCGGACCTGGCCACCGGGCGGACTGCAGCCAAGCTCTACTCAATGCTGGCGACCATTACCTCGCTTGCCCCCGTCGTGGCGCCCCTGCTCGGCGGCGTAATTGCCACCGTCGCGCCATGGCAGGCGGTGTTCTGGGCATTGACCGGCTTCGGCGCGCTGATGCTGGCGAGTTCCGTTCTGGTGGTTCCGGAAACCCTGCCCCTGCACAAGCGACGACGGGGCGGCGTCAAGGCGGTGGTGGAAGCCTCGTGGTCGGTGCTGCGCAACCAGTCCTTCATGGCCTATGCGCTGGCGTTCGGCTTTACCTTCGGCGCCTTGTTCTCCTATATTTCCGCGTCGTCGTTTGTGGTGCAGAATGTGCTCGGCTATTCGGCGATAGGTTATTCGGTCATCTTCGCGGTCAATGCCTGCGGGATGATCATGGCGGCGCTGATCAACACCCGGCTAGTGGACCGGCTGGCACCCGGCGTGATCCTGCTCAGCGCGGTAGTGGTGCTGTGCGCCGTCAACGTCGCAGGCCTGGCGTTGATCCTGGCGGGAATCGCCGGCTGGACCACCCTGCTGCAGTTGTTCCTCACCCAGTCCTGCATTGGCTTCATCATGGGCAACGCCACTGCCCTCGCCCAGGGACGCGTCCCCGGCCGGGCCGGGGCCGGATCCGCGATGTTGGGCCTCGTCCAGTTCCTCCTGGGCGGGCTCGTCTCCCCGCTGACCGGCGTGGGCGGCCAGCACAGTGCCATCCCGATGGC
>NZ_JBFRFD010000536.1:0-2342 GCF_052114645.1 Arthrobacter sp. 2YAF22_2 | reverse complement strand
CATCCGGGGCACTGCCGGCGGCGCCGGATGGCGGAGCCGTCGTCGGCGATGCGGCTGTCCACCACGCGCGAATCAGGATTACGGCAGAACGGGCAATACACGTCGATTCCTCCCCTGCCGCAAACCTGGACACTCATGAACGAGCTTGAGCACCGCGGATGGTGCTTCCGGAACCAGTTTACGACTAGATGTTGCTGAATAACAAGCCTGTAATTACTACATGTAGTGGTTTGCTGCGCCGGCTGCCGGCGTCAGCCGCCTGCTGGGAACCGGGCGGTGACCGCCTCGCCGTGCGCCGGCAGGTCTTCCGCCCGGGAGAGGCTGACGATGTGTCCGCTGACCTCCGCCAGCGCCGCCCTGCTGTAGTTGATCACCTGGATGGCGCGCAGGAACGTGGTCACGTTCAACCCCGAGGAGAACGCAGCGGTTCCGCTGGTGGGCAACACGTGGTTGGACCCGGCGCAGTAGTCCCCGAGGCTGACCGGGCTGTAGTCCCCCACGAAGATCGCGCCGGCGTTCCGGACCCTGGCGGCCACGGCGGCGGCGTCGGCCGTCATGATTTCGAGGTGTTCGGCGGCGTACGCGTCGCAGGCGGCGATGCCTTGTTCGAGGTCGTCGACCAGGACAACGCCGGACTGCGGGCCGGACAGGGCTTCCCGGACCCGGGCGCCGTGTTTGGTCGCGGCGGCCAGGGCGTCGAGTTCACCGCGGACGGCGGCCGCGAGTTCCTCGGAATCGGTGATCAGCACCGACGCGGCCTTCGGGTCGTGCTCGGCCTGGCTGACGAGGTCGGCGGCGACGAGTTCCGGCCGCGCCGTGGCGTCGGCCAGGATCGCGATCTCGGTGGTGCCCGCCTCCGAGTCGATCCCGACCACACCCTTGACGAGCCGCTTGGCGGTGGCCACGAAGATGTTGCCGGGCCCGGTGACGACGTCGACCGGGTCGATGCCGGCGGCCGTGCCGGGTGCGGCCCCGTCCGCCGGGCCGATGCCGTAGGCGAACGCGGCTATGGCCTGGGCGCCGCCGATTGCGTAGACCTCGTCGATGCCGAGCAGGCACGCGGCCGCCAGGATGGTGGGGTGCGGCAGGCCGCCGAAGTCTTTTTGCGGCGGTGAGGCCAGGGCAATCGACTGGACGCCCGCTGCCAGCGCCGGGACCACGTTCATGATGACCGAGGAGGGGTAGACCGCCAGTCCGCCGGGGACGTAGAGCCCGACGCGGGCAACCGGGACCCAGTTCTGGCTGACTACGGCGCCTTCACCTAGTTCGACGTCGGTATCGGCCGGGCGCTGCGCGTCGGCAAAGCGGCGGGCCCGGCGGATCGATTCCTCGAGGGCGGCGCGCACGGCCGGGTCCAGCCCGTCCAGGGCGGCGGCGAGGGCCTCGGCGGGAACGCGCGGGTGGGTCTGTTCGACGCCGTCGAACTTCAACGCCAACTCGCTCAGCGCCGCAAAGCCCCGTGCGCGGACCGCCGAAATGATATCCAGGACCTTCTGCTCGGCGTCCGCCAGGGTGTCGTGCTGTGCCCGCGGGACGGCGGCGCGGAGCCCGGCGAGGGACAGCCGGTGCCCGCGCAGGTCCACGGTGCGGAAAGTGAGGGCGGAGGGTGCGGGGTTGTCAGCAGTTGGGGTCACGCGTCCATTTTACGCGCCGGCGGTGCCGGGGCCGGACGCTGTTACGGGAGCCGTTCCTCAGGCGCGCCCGGCCCCTGCTCGGGCTCCGGCCGGCTGAAGACGGTGGCCAGGAAGATTGACAGGGCGGTGGCGGCGGGCCAGACCAGGAGTATCGGGTAGGCCCGCAGCGAGAATGCGATCCCGGCGGCGCCGTGGGCATCCGGCGCGGGGCTCCACCAGCTGCCGGCAAGCACTCCGGTTCCGCACGCCAGGAGCGCGCCCGCGGCGCCAGCGGCGACGGCGAGGACCACTGTCGCGGTTGTCAGCCGGGCGGGCCGGTTGCCTGCGGTGAAGACGCCGGACAGGCAGCCCGCCAGGAGGAACAAGCCGGCCAGGACCAGGTCCCGGGGAAGCCAGGTCGCGGGGTTGCTGCCGGCGGCCAGGGCGGGGTCGCGGGTGATGAGGTTGAGCCCAGTGGGCGCCAGGAGCCACCACAGCAGGCCCGCCGGAAGACCTGCCGCCACGATCGCGGCGGGTCCCTTCCACCGTGCAGTACGGCCGGGCCGGGCGGGTCCGGCGTACCCCGGGCCGCCGTCGTGCTGGTCAACGGGAAGGGGCGCCGCGGGTTGTGTCATGCAACAAACCTTAACAAAGGATCCGGCGCTGCCGGTCATGACGGGGCCGGYCGCCACGTGACGTCCGGATGCCGGATAGTGCCGGCCGAATGCC
>NZ_JBFRFD010000535.1:0-2342 GCF_052114645.1 Arthrobacter sp. 2YAF22_2 | reverse complement strand
GCATGGTTCCCGGCTACCGGGAGGGCCGCCGGGCCGGATGAGACGGGTTTAGCCGGCGCATCAACATATGATGAATGCGTGGGTGGCGCATGCACGCCCCCGGCCCAAGGAACGCACGGGCCGGCATGACCCCGTCCCGGCAACCGGCGTTAGGTATTGGTTTTTCAAGTGCAAGTAGTCAGCATCAGCAGCCTCAAAGGCGGTGTCGGCAAGACCTCCGTGACAACCGGACTCGCGTCGGCCGCACTCGCAGCCGGCATCTCCACCCTCGTGGTCGATCTTGACCCGCACGCGGATGCCAGCACAGCCCTCGGTGTCCGCCCAGGCGAACAGTTGGACATCGGACGGATGCTCAAGGCCCCGCGACGGGCACGCCTCGCCGACAACGTAGTCCCCAGCGGCTGGGTGGAGCACGGCCCCGCGGGCTCCCCCGGCAGCTCCAACGGCGCAGCTGCGCCCGTCCTGGATGTCGCCGTCGGGTCCGCGTACACCGGGATCTATGACCGGCCCGACCTGGGCCGCCGCGACCTGCGCCGGCTCTCCTCGGTGCTGGCCGGCGCCGGGCAATACGAGCTGGTCCTGATCGATTGCCCGCCCTCGCTCAACGGGCTGACCCGGATGGCCTGGTCGGCCAGCGACAAGGTCACCCTGGTCGCGGAACCCGGGTTGTTCTCCGTCGCGGGAACGGAGCGCACCCTGCGCGCCATCCAGCTGTTCAGGCAGGAATTTGCGCCGGGGCTCTCCCCTGCCGGCATCGTCGCCAACCGGGTGCGTTCAGGCTCTTCGGAACACAGCTTCCGGCTCTCCGAGATGCAGTCCATGTTCGGCGAACTGCTGCTGTCTCCGCACATCCCGGAGCAGGCCAACTGGCAACAGATCCAGGGCGCGGCCCATTCGGTCCACCACTGGCCGGGCGATTCCGCCAAGAATGCAGCCGCCTTGTTCGACGCGCTGCTGGAGAACCTGCTGCAGACCGCCGCTCCGGGCGATGCGGCTGGACTGGTCCGCAACCGCAGCCGGCGCTGACCACAGCACCGCGGGGCCACTTGGCGGCCATCATGACGTGCACGATGGGCGCGAAGTGACCCCGCGTTGCTTTTAAGTAGTGGGCTGTGCGCTAGCCGATTTTCCGGGCGGCTCGGCGCTTGCTGAGTTCGTCGTCCGGAAAGGACTGGTCCGTGGCGTGTTCGCTCGGCAGGGCGGCAAGGCTCCCCTCGACTTCGCGCCAGACCCGGCCGACGGCGATGCCAAAGACACCCTGCCCGCCCTGGACCAGGTCGATGACCTCGTCCGCCGAGGTGCATTCGTAGACGCTGGCGCCGTCACTCATCAGGGTGATCTGGGCAAGGTCCTCGACCCCCCGCTCGCGGAGGTGTTCGACGGCGGTGCGGATCTGCTGGAGTGAGACGCCGGTGTCGAGGAGACGCTTGACGACCTTGAGCACGAGGATGTCACGGAAGCCGTAGAGCCGCTGCGAGCCGGAGCCCGCGGCGCCGCGCACTGCAGGCTCGACGAGTCCGGTGCGGGCCCAGTAGTCCAACTGCCGGTACGTGATTCCGGCGGCCTTGCACGCCGTCGGGCCGCGGTAGCCCGCGTCTTCGTCCAGGACCGGAAGATCTTCGGTGAACAGCAGGCCCTGGGCACCGCTTGCGGGCACAGCAACACCTGCCGTCGAGGCCTGCTTGAGCTCGCCTGCTTCGCCTTTCGGACTCACGTGGATCCTCCTTGTCATGAGTTCCCGTGGGAACTTGCAGCAACAGCGCGTTCTTCGGGACAGGCGTCGGTCGGAACGGCACTAAAATCATCCGTGTACGTCCGGATCCGGCTGCACTGTCCAGTGTGACTTGCGCGGCTGTTGTATGCAATGGGAACTTGTACCTCCGACGTTAGGCCTGCCGGGGCCCAAGGTCAAAGACGTCGGGGCTATTCCCGGGGCGTGTCGAAAGTTTCGACCTCGACTTTAAGCTTTGGGCCGTTTCAGCCGGCAAAATCCTCGGGTTCGACGTCGTCGAGGAACTCCCGGAAGCGCCGCAACTCACCCTCTTCGTCGACGGCGGGCCCGGGTTCGGTATCCTCACCGTCGTCGTGCTCGGTGATCCGCACACCGGCGTCCTCCATCACGGCGTCCGCGCACCAGATCCGGCATCRCGCGCGCAGGGCCAGTGCCAGGGCATCCGAGGCCCGCGAGCTGACGGTGGTGCCGTCGTCGAACTGGAGCTGGCCGTAGAAGATATTGTCCTCCACCGCGACGATGTTCACGCTGACGATCGTGTGGCCCAGCGCCTCGACGACGTCCACGAGCAGGTCGTGCGTCATGGGCCGCGGCGGGACCACACCCTGCT
>NZ_JBFRFD010000534.1:0-2357 GCF_052114645.1 Arthrobacter sp. 2YAF22_2 | reverse complement strand
ATTCCGGTCTTCGTAGCCCACGGCGAGCAGGATCGGGTGATCCCGGCGGAACTGCTGCAGCGCACCTGGCAGTATCTGCACACCGACTCCGGCGCGGCCGCGTTCGGCCGCCGTGACCCCGGCGGCCACGGCATCACCGGCCAGACCCTCGCGGAGCTCGGCGGCTGGATCCAAGACCGGCTCACGGTTCCCGGTCGTCCCGGTTCGGAAGTGCCCGAGGACAGCCACGACCGCTGAGCAGGGCTGCCGGACCGGCACCCGCCGCTGACAGCGTACTTGAAAGCCTGACCCCGCCGGCCACCAGCCGCGGGGTTAGGCTTTCGCTGTCAGTGCGGGCGGTGAGCGGAGGAACGGCGTGAAGTGGGATCCAGCCAAATACGGACAGTTCGGGGACTACCGCGACCGGCCCTTCTTTGACCTGACCGCCCGCGTCCACGCGGATGCCCCGCGGCACGTCGTCGACCTCGGCTGCGGCCCGGGGAACCTGACCGCCACGCTTGCGTCCCGCTGGCCGGGGGCCGCGGTAGAGGGCCTGGACTCCTCCGCCGAAATGCTCGCGCAGTCCGGCGCCTTCGCCACGGCGGCCGCAAACCTCACCTTTACCCTGGCGGACATCGCCGCGTGGACGCCGACACCGGATACCGACGTGGTGGTCACGAACGCCGCCTTGCAATGGGTCCCCGGGCACCTGCAGCTGCTGGCCCGCTGGCTGGAGGCACTGCGCCCGGGTGCGTGGTTCGCCCTGCAGGTGCCCGGCAACTTTAATGCGCCCTCGCACGCGCTGATGCGCGCCCTGGCCGACTCGGACGCATGGTCCGGCTCCCTGGCCGGGGTGCTGCGCCACGACGACGCAGCGGCCGAACCCGCAGACTACCTGGAGTTGATGCTCGACGCCGGCTGCGACGCCGATGCCTGGGAGACCACCTACCTCCAAGTCCTGCCGGGATCCGACCCGGTCTTTGAGTGGGTCCGCGGCACCGGCCTGCGTCCGGTCCTGGCCGCGCTCCCAGCCGACGAGGCACGCCGCTTCCAGGCGGACTATGCGCGGCTGCTGAATCAGGCCTACCCGCCGGGCAGCCACGGGACAGTCTTCCCGTTCCGGCGGATCTTTGCGGTGGCACGCAAGCGCGGCTGGCACCTTTGACGAATGTGACACGCCGTGTGACAGCGCAGGGCGTGTGATGGGGCTTACACTGACAACGCGGTCTGGGGGCGGCCGCCGGCTGGTAAGGATCCGAGCCCTGTCCTAGTCATGGAGGTTCGGTGCTCATTAGCCTGATGCGGCGGCTGCTTGCGGCGCACTGGATGTCCGTCCTGGCCATCGTCTGCCTGCAGCTCGTGCAGACCACGGCGAACCTGCTGCTCCCTACCCTGAACGCCGCCATCATCGACGACGGCATCGTCGCCGGGAACACGCCCCTGATCCAGCAGTTGGGCGGCTGGATGGCGGGGGTCGCAGCTCTCCAGGCCGGCACCGCCATTTCGGCCGGCTACCTCGGCGCGGTCGTAGCCATGCGTGCGGGGCGGGAACTGCGGGAGGAGCTTTTCGCCAAGGTCCAGACGTTCTCCTCGCAGGACATCGGTGTTTTCGGGGCACCCAGCCTCGTCACCCGGGCCACCAACGACGTCACCCAGATCCAGAGCCTTACCGTCCTGGTCTTCACCATGCTCATCGCGGCGCCCGCGAGCTTCATCGGCGGCATCACCTTGGCGCTGCACCAGGACGTGGCGCTGTCCGGGATTGTCGCGGCGGTCATCCCCCTCCTCGCCGGCGTCATGGTGCTGATCGTGCGCCGGCTGATTCCGCTGTACCGCCAGGGCCAGGCACTGATCGACCGGATCAGCCGGGTGCTCCGGGAGCAGATCATCGGCGCCAACGTCATCCGCGGCTTCGTCCGTCAGGACCACGAGATCCGCCGCTTCGACGCGGCCAACAAGGACCTCACGAAGAACAACCTGGACTCAGCGCTCCTGGTGGCCGGCATGAACCCGATGATCATGGTGGTCGTGAACCTTGCCTCCGTGGCCGTGGTCTGGTTCGGCGGGCACCGGATCCAGGCCGGACAGATGCGACTCGGCGCCCTCACGGCGTTCATTGCCTACATCCTCCAAATCCTGATCGCCATCATGATGGCSATGTACGTCTTCACTACGGCCCCGCGCGCGGCTGCCTGCGCCGAACGGATCCAGGCTGTCCTCGACACCGAGCCTTCCGCCGGGTGTCCTCCGCCCGCCCCGCCCGCCCCGGCCCGGCGGGCGGGGGATACGCCGCCGGCAGGCACGGTGGAATTCCGTGACGTGGCCTTTGCATACCCCGGTGCCGAGGCACCGGTGCTGGCCGGGATCACGTTCACCGC
>NZ_JBFRFD010000533.1:0-2359 GCF_052114645.1 Arthrobacter sp. 2YAF22_2 | reverse complement strand
GTTTCACGCTCGGCAAGGACAGCCCCGCGGCGTCCCGGATGTGCAAGGCGCTGGCGGACAACGGGGTGGGCATGCTCCGCTTCGACAATCTCGGCCTCGGCGAGTCCGCGGGGCTCTGGTCCGAGGGCTCCTTCAGCCACAAGGTGGCGGACACGGTCAGGGCGGCCGGGTTCATGCGCGGCTCCGGCAGGCCTGTCTCGCTGCTCGTGGGGCACTCCTTCGGCGGCGCCGCGGTGCTGGCCGCGGCCCGCAGCATCCCGGAGCTCGACGCCGTTGCGACGGTGGGCGCCCCGTTCTCACCCAAGCACGTGGCCCACGTCTTTGACGCCGCGCTGGACCGGATCCTGAGCGAGGGCAGCGCCGAGGTGGATCTGGGCGGTAAACGCGTGGAGATCCGCCGGCACTTCGTCGAAGACCTCGAAAACGCGGACCTGACCGACTGTATCCGGCAGCTGCACAAACCATTGATGGTGCTGCACTCCCCCACCGACAACACGGTGGGCATCGACAACGCCAGCAGCATCTTCCAGACGGCGCGGCATCCCCGCAGCTTCGTCTCGCTGGAGGGCTCCGACCATCTGCTCACGGGCAAGGGCCAAGCCGCCCGCGCTGCGAAGATTATTTCGGCGTGGGCCGATCAGTACCTCGACGCCTGAACACCGCGGCGCTCGGGCGGTGGCGCGCGTGCGGTGCGGTCGGAGTTTTCCCCGGCTGCACCTGCCTCGCTCCCCAGCCGGCGGGCGTGGCAGACGGCGCGGTCTTGAGGTCTTCCTCGCGGACCGCCGACCACGCTGCGGAGACGAGGTAGACCTGGCTGACCAGGTTGAACCAGATGAGCAGGCCGATGATGATGGCGAACGGCGCCAGAAGCGGATTCCGGCCGGCGCTGGCGAGGAGTTCGGTGCTGAAGATCTGCAGCACGCTGGTGCCCACGGCGGCCAAGATGGTGCCTTCCAGCAGGGCCCGCCGCTGCAGTTTCAGGCCGCCGGCGAGCCGGAACATGACCACCGCGGTGACCCAGCCGAGGACCAGCGGCACGCCGATCTTGATGGAGGTGGTCAGCGGGCCGGCCACCAGCGGATCGAGCTTGAGTTGTTCGGCCACCCAGCCGGCTGCGGTGCCGAACACCAGCGAGGCGCCGGCGCTGATCACCAGCGCGACGCCGAGCAGCAGCAGGGTGCCGACGTCGTGCAGTTTCAGCAGGATCGGGTTGATCTTCAGCGGTCCGAGCCGCAGCACGCCCCGCAGTCCGTCGCGCAGCCCGGCGATCCACCCCAGCGAGGTTATGACGGTCACGGCGGCGGCGATCACGGCGGTCCAGCCCAGGCCGGTGGGGTTCAGCAGGTCCTGCGGGTTCACCAGCCCTTCCCGGCCGTCGACCTTGAGTAGGCCCGGGGCGCTGGTGGCCACGCTGGCGACGACTTTGTCCAGCAGCGCGGGCTGGTCGCGCAGCAGGAGTCCCGCGATCGAAAAGCCGGTGGCCAGCAGGCCCGTGATGGAGAAGAACATGTTGAAGCCGATGCCGGCGCTCATCAGCGGGCCGTGCTGCAGGTTGTAGTGTTGGAAGGCCCGCATCGGGCGGAACGCGTTGAGCCGGGCAAGCAGCCACTGGACCAATGCGAGCGGCGCTGCCAGGCCGCCGCCGGCGCGGCGCGCCTTGCCCCAGGCAACCCGCTTCCGGATGACCTCCAGCCGCAGCCGGGCCAGCTCGGTGGGAAGCGGAGGATCAGCGGGCGCCTGCTGCGCCGGCCGCGCCTCGGTGTTCGTCAGGTTCGGTACCAAAGTCAAGCTCTTCCCGTAGCTGCCAAATGCCGTTGTCGTCGTGCTCGTAGAGTCCCATGCTAGCCACCGGGAAGCTGGCCCTGTAGCTCTTCAGCGCCGTTTCGGCCTCGTCGAGGCTTTCGGGGGCCACGTCGTGGGCGATCGTGACGTGGGGATGGTAGGCGAACGGCAGTTCCCGTTCCAGCGGACCGGTTTGCAGCCGGCGGTGCAGGCTGACGCACTCACCGAAGCCCGCTTCGACGTTCAGGAAGACCACCGGCGAAACCGGCCTGAAGGACCCGGTGCCCGCGATCGTCACGGTGAACGGCTCCTGCTGGCGTGCCACTTCACGGACGTGGCTACGGGTGGCCTCCCAGTCCTGCGTCATGGTGGTGGTGACAAGCGTGATGTGCGCCGGCACGGTCGCTGCCATCGGGTCCCCGAAGGAGGCCCGCCAGCGCTGCAGCTCCTCCGCGAGCTCCGCGGGGAAGCCCAGGATGACACCGATGCTGATGCCCTCGTCCGGGGCCTGCCCGTTGCCGGCCGCCGCACTACGGTGGGGTGCTGCGGCTGTACCCTTGCGCGCGCTGTGGTGGGC
>NZ_JBFRFD010000532.1:0-2364 GCF_052114645.1 Arthrobacter sp. 2YAF22_2 | reverse complement strand
GATCAACACCGCGCACCGCAATGAGCAGTACCTCAAAGACATCGAGCTGCCGGTCAGCATCACCGCCTCTACCGACGTCGCCGAGGTCCTGGACGGTGCCGACCTGGTGGTCCTGGCCGTTCCCGCGCAGACCCTGCGGCCCCAGCTGCGCGAATGGAAGCGCCTGATCGGGCCCGGCACGCTGGTCGTGTCGCTGATGAAGGGCTTGGAACTGCACACCGACGCCCGGATGAGCGAAGTGATTTGCGAGGAGCTGGCCATTCCGGCCGAGCGCGTCGCCGTCGTGTCCGGTCCCAACCTGGCCATGGAGATCGCCCGCGGGGAACCGACGGCCTCCGTGGTCGCTTGCTCCGACGCGACGGCTGCCGGCTGGATTGCCCGCAGCTGCACCGCGCCCTACTTCCGCCCTTACACGACGGTGGACGTGGTGGGCGTCGAGATCGGCGGCATCGTCAAGAACATTATTGCCCTCGCCGTGGGCATCTGCGAAGGCAAGGAGATGGGCGACAACACCAAGGCGTCCGTGATCACCCGCGGCCTTGCCGAGACCTCGCGGCTGACCCTCGCCCTGGGCGGCGAAGCGCGGACGATGGCCGGCCTTGCGGGCCTGGGCGACCTCGTCGCCACCTGTTCCTCCGCCCTCTCGCGGAACCACACCGCCGGACGGCTGCTCGGCACCGGTTTGAGCCTGGAACAGGTCACCACCGAGATGACGCAGACCGCCGAAGGCATCAAGTCAGCCCAGGCCGTGCATGAACTGGCCGGCAAGCTGGGCGTCGAGATGCCCATCACCGCCGCCGTCGTCGCGGTGCTGGCCGGAAAACTGTCCGTAGACGACCTGGGACCGCTGCTGCTGTCCCGGGACCTGAAATCCGAAGGCGATTACTAAGAGTGCCGGAAAATAACTTGACTCCAGAGGCCCAGCCCGTCCGCTCCCGGCCCCGGGTAGCGGTGCTCTTCGGCGGCCGTTCCAGCGAACATGCCGTCAGCTGCGTCACGGCGGCCGGGGTGCTCGGCGCCATTGACCAGGCCAAATACGAGGTGATTCCGATCGGGATCGCCAAGACAGGCCAGTGGGTGCTGGCCTCCGGCGACACCAAGGAATGGTCGCTCTCCGCCAGCTCGCTGCCGGAGGTTGCGCCGTCGGACCGCACCGTGACGCTGGCCGAGATCGGCGGCGAACACCAGCTGATTGTGGCCGCTCCCAACCAGGTTCCGCAGGAGCTCGGCACCGTGGACGTGGTCTTCCCGCTCCTGCACGGGCCGTTCGGCGAGGACGGCACCATCCAGGGGCTGCTGGAACTGTCCGACACCCGCTACGTCGGCGCCGGTGTCCTGGCCTCGGCCGTCGGCATGGACAAGCACTACATGAAGGTGGTCTTCGAGTCCGCCGGCCTGCGCGTAGGTCCCTACATCGCGGTCACGGACCGGCAGTGGCTCACCGATCCCGAGCTGGTGCGCAAGCGCGTGGACGCCCTCGGTTTCCCGGTCTTCGTCAAACCGGCGCGGGCCGGGTCCTCGATGGGCATCTCCAAGGTGGATTCGCTCGAGGAACTCGACGCCGCGATCGAGGCCGCGCGGGAACACGATCCCAAGCTCGTGATCGAGGCCGGCATCGTCGGCCGGGAGATCGAATGCGCCGTGCTGGAAGGCCGCGGGACCGACGCGCCGCGCACCTCGATGCCCGGTGAGATTTCCGTCGCCGGCGGAGGCCACGTTTTCTACGACTTCAACGCCAAGTACGTCGAGGACAATGCCGCCGCCCTCAGCTGCCCGGCCGACCTCCCCGAGGAAGCCATCGCCCGGGTCCGCGAGCTGGCGGCCGTCGCTTTCGACGCCGTGGGCGCCGAGGGCCTGAGCCGGGTTGACTTTTTCTACACGCCCGAGGGCGAACTGATCATCAACGAGATCAACACGATGCCCGGCTTCACGCCCAAGAGCATGTACCCGCAAATGTGGAAGGCCTCCGGGCTGGCGTACGCCGAACTGATCGACGAGCTGATCCACCTGGCCCTGCACCGCAAGACCGGCCTCCGCTAAGGAACACAGCGGGCCTGCAGAAGGCCCCGGCTGCCGCCCTACTGGCCGGTGGGCAGGTTCTGCAGGTCCGSCTGGCCCACGCAGTTCCGGGTCGCCTTGATTTTCGAGGCCGACGCCGACAGCTCCGCCAGCACGGTGGCCGAGCTGATCTTGTTGGGATCCATCAGGATTTCCGTGGCGGGATCGCGCCCGAAGGTGGTCAGCGTCCACACCGGGTTGCCCTCCTTCATTACCCAGTCGACGCCGTTCACGCTCACACAGCGGTCCGTGGTGGGGCCGGGAACGTTGACGCCGCAACGCAGGACAAGAACGGACGGGTCGCCC
>NZ_JBFRFD010000531.1:0-2365 GCF_052114645.1 Arthrobacter sp. 2YAF22_2 | reverse complement strand
GACAGCCTGCGGCGTGACCGGCTGGGGAGCGATCGGCTGTGATGCGATCGGTTGAATCGTCATATGTCGCGTTCCTTCGTGTCAGACGAGAATGTCGAGGGTGGTCTGGGGGCCATTCAAGATCCTGGCGGTGCGCAGCGAGGATTCATCGGCCAGGGCGTCCCAGCGGTGGCCCGGGCGCGGGTCTCCGGGGAGATCACCGCGGCCGGGGCCGTTGCCGCCCGAACCGGTTCCGAAACCGTTCCGGCCCGGGTCCTGGCCGGCGTCCTGGCTGGCGTCCTGTCCCTGGCCGGCGGGTCCGTTCTGGTCCGAAAGATCCAGGCTTGCGCCAAAACCGGAGTCCGCAAGTTCTTTGCGCAGCTCGGGGAGGATCCCCCGCAGCGCTTCCCGGCCGGTGTCTCCCGGGGCGAACAGTTCGATCCGTACCCCGGTTCCGTCGATGTGGGCGCGCACGGTCAGCGGTCCCAGGTCCTCCGGCGAAACTTTCAGGGTCATGACGTGCTGCCCGTGCGGAGCGCCCACCAGGGTAAACAGCGGCCTGGCCAGCTGCGGCTGAAGCGCCGGCTGCGCGGCCGGGGCTTGCGCCGCCAGCGCAGGAGCGGCCGTCGCCGGGGTCGGCACGGCGGCCTGCGCAGGCCCTGCTGCCGTGTAGCCCGCGGCGGCCAGGCCGTCGACGGCGGGGGCGGGCACGGTGTCCGCCGCCGTACCGGCAGACGGCCCGGGGGTTGCCGACGTCGACGCCGGAGCGGCAGCTGAGGTGGCCAGACCGGGGAGCGCAGCAGATGTCGCGGCCGGAGCCGTCCCGGCTGCAGCGGCGGCGGATACGGCCTGGGTGGAGGTGCCAGGAACCGCTTGGCCGGGAACCGAAGAAGCAGCCGCTCGCGCAAAGTCTGCGGCCGTCTGGGTCCCCGGGGTTCCGGCGCCGCCGGTGCCCGGCGCCGCCTGACCCGTCGCTGCCGGACCCGTGGTGGCGGTGGCGGCACCGGATCCCGATGCCATTCCCTGCGTGGCAGCAGCAGCTCCGGCCGTGGGGTCGCCGGCAGAAGCAACGGCAGCAGCGACGGAAACTCCGGATGCTGTGGCTGCAGCGCCGGTCATTGTGCCAGCGGCCGGTCCGGTCGCACGGGTCGTCACGGCGGAAGCGCCCGCCAGGCTGAGGGCCAACAGACGCGGGTCCAAGGCTGCCCCGGGCTGGGCGCCGGCAGACAGGGCGCCGGCGGAGAGTGAGACGGCAGACAGTGAGACGGTGGCCGTCCCGTCCACCGTGCCGGCCGGCTGGGCCGGCTGACCGGAGCCGTCCACCGGCGCAGTGCCAAGCAGAGGCGCGAAACTCAGCACGGATGCGGCTCCAACTACCTGCGCAGCGCCGGCAAGGGGCCCGGCTCCGGCGGGAGATCCGGCGTCGGACTCCTTCGCTCCCGAGTCCGCCGGGTTGTCCGTCTCCGCACTGCCGTGCCCGGAGGCCGCCGCGAATCCGTGCGCATGATCGTGCGCCGGCTTCCGGGCAGGCGCCGGAGACCCGGCCGCAGCAGCGGCGGCTCGACGCTGCCCAAGCCTCTCACCGGAAGGGTCTGAGGACTTGCGGTGCCCCGAAGGCTGCCCCGCGGCACGGGCATCCGGCGCGTTGTGCCCATCGCGGGCCGCGCCGCCGTTCACGGCGTCGTTCAGGGCGTCGCCGAAGCCGCCCGCGCCGGACGAGCCTTTCCCCGTACGCGTGCCCGTACCCGGCTGGGAGCTCCGGGTCCTGGCAGCTGTGCCGGCGAGTGAGGACGCCAGGTCCACCGGTGTCAGGGGCTTCATGCGCCCGCTCCGGCCGGGACAATCCGCCGGATCGCGGTCAGGTTGGACTGCTGCTCCCAGGCGTCGCGGATCTGGATGGTCTTGCCGGGCACCGGAGCATCGATCGCCTTGCCGTTGCCGAGATAGATGGAGATGTGGTTCCCGCCGAAGCTGATCAGCAGGTCGCCAGGCTTGGCCTCGGCGAGGGACGCCACCGGGGTCCCCTGTTTCATCTGGTCGCTGACCACGCGGGGAAGTTCGATGCCCAGGTCCTTGAAGACCCGCTGCGTGAAGCCGGAGCAGTCCATCCCCGTGGCTGGGTTGGTGCCGCCCCACACATACGGCACCCCGATGTACTTCTTGGCCATGGCAACCACGTCCGTGCCGGTCGCGGCGCCGGCCGGAACCGAGCCGGCGGCCGGCGTTTTGAGGCCGCTCAGCGCGCCCAGTCCCGTAGCGCCGCCCAGCCCCAAGCCGCTGACCAGCGAGGAGATGTCCGTTCCGGAGGAGGCGCTGCTCCCGCCCAACGAGCGCGCGCAGGGGCCTGGAGGCCGGCCCGGACAGAGTCCGGGCACCGGGATTGCTG
>NZ_JBFRFD010000530.1:0-2380 GCF_052114645.1 Arthrobacter sp. 2YAF22_2 | reverse complement strand
ACCCTGCGCTTCTTGTGGGCGTTGACCGCCCTCTTCACACGTGCCACGTGCGTACTCCTTCGAAAATATCTGATCCCAAGCGTCTACTGCCGGATAACCGGCTGGCCTGAGAAGCCGTTTTGGTAGTGGACCGCTGCCGGATGGCAAGCAATCCCGAACTTGGAATTTAGATGCCGAGCATCTTCCGGATGACCTTGGCGTCGCCCTTGAAGACGATCTTGTCGCCGGCGAGGCGACGGGTCAGCCTGGAGGACTTGTGCTCGAGGTAGTGGCGGCGGTTGGCCTGCTGGCGGCGCAGCTTACCGCTACCGGTCAGCTTAAAGCGCTTCTTAGCACCGCTGTGGGTCTTCATCTTCGGCATGGGAACCGATCTCCTTACGTATCCGCAGACCAGGTCTGCAGTCTTTCGCGCAGCCACCCCTGCGGGCGGCGTGCTGGTTGCTTACTGCCGGACATTKCTGTCCGSCAGCCGTGAACTAGTTGGTCTTCTTGCTGGCCGGTTTCGGGGCGGCCTTGGGGGCCGCCGGCCGTGCCGCAGGCTTCGGAGCCGCAGGCCGGGCAACCGGCTTCGGTGCCGCAACCGGCTTTGGAGCCGGCTTCTCTGCCGCCGGCGTTGCCTCCGCCGTAGGCGCCTTCGGAGCGGCTGCCTTCGGGGCTTCCTGCTTCGGAGCAGCAGCCTTGGGAGCGGCTGCCTTCGGGGCTTCCTGCCTCGGAGCAGCAGCCTTGGGAGCCGCGGCCTTCGGGGCCTCCTGCTTCGGAGCAGCCGCCTTGGGAGCCTTGGGGGCTTCCTGCTTCGGCTGTTCCGGGGCGGCTTCGGCCGGAGCCTTTTCGGCTACGGCGTCCTCGGCCTCGGGCGTCTCTGCGGCGGGAGCAGCAGTTTCCGGCGCTTCCGTCTCAGTTGCGGCCGGCGTTTCGGCCTCGGTCCGGACCTGGAAGCCTTCCGGAAGAAGGTCGGCGAGCGACTGCGTCAGGGGCGCGTCGCCGCCTGCCGTGTCGATGCGGCCCGTTACCTTGGCTTCGTTCTCGGCCTTGGCTTCTGCCCGCTGCGTGGCGCGGCGGGCCTCTGCCTTGGCTTCGGCCTTGTTCTTCAGCGGACCCACGACCATGACCATGTTGCGGCCATCGATGCGCGGGCTGGACTCCACGACGCCCACTTCGGCGACGTCGTCGGCAAAGCGCTGGAGCAGGCGGATGCCCATCTCGGGGCGCTGCTGCTCACGGCCGCGGAACTGGATCATGGCCTTGACCTTGTCCCCGGCGCCGAGGAAGCGGAGTGCGTGGCCGCGCTTGGTCTCGTAGTCGTGGGTGTCGATCTTCAGGCGGAACCGGATTTCCTTCAGGACCGTGTTGGTCTGGTTCTTCCGGGCCTCGCGTGCCTTGACGGCGGCTTCGTACTTGTACTTGCCGAAGTCCATCAGCTTGCACACCGGAGGCTTTGCCTGCGGTGCAACTTCAACGAGATCAAGATCGGATTCGGCAGCCAAACGCAGGGCATCCTCGATACGGACAACTCCCACTTGTTCACCTGCAGGGCCGACCAGCCGCACCTCGGGGACGCGGATACGCTCATTGATTCTTGGCTCGCTAATGTTAAAGCTCCTGTGTTCGTGAGGGGTGCTCAGCCGGCAAATGAAGAAGGCCCCCAATTGCCGGTGCAATCGGAGGCCTCGAAGATCGGAACTGCCGGCCTCTTGACGAGGCGGCATGCGTCCACCGCCAGGCATGATGCCCGGGGCGAATGCCCGACCAGTACCCGGCAACCTTGATTCCTGAGGAATACTCGCGGCTGACGCGGGTGGGAGAGAACTCCGCTTGCGAACTGGAAAACTATTCTACAGAAAAAAAGCCCGTTCAACGCACAGGTGCGTGGGCGGTTCAACGTTTGGCTTCAACGCTGAGCTTTTGCTTCCAGCAGAATAACGACATCCAGTCGGTCTGTGACAAGCTTACCAGCATGAGCACAACAGATAGTAATTCACACGTTTACCAGCCTGCCGACGCCCAGGGCGACGTTTCCCAGCAGATCCGGGACATCTCCGAGGTCCCCGCGATCGAGGTCATCACCACCGCTGCCGTCCACCTCATGAGCGCCGCCGCGGTGAAGCTCGGCCTCGCCGCCGAGGACAACGCCGAGGAACTCAAGGACCTGGACGAGGCCCGCAAACTGATCACCGCGCTGGCCGGGCTGGTCACGGCGGCCGCCCCCGAGATCGGCTCCCAGCACGCGGGCCCGTTGCGTGACGGCCTGCGCTCCTTGCAGCTGGCCTTCCGCGAAGAATCCGCCATCCCGGACGCGCCCGGCAAGGGTCCAGGCGAGAAGTACACGGGCGCCGTCAACTAATAGCGRCAGACAACGGCGGCGGGCGGACCGGATCGGTCC
>NZ_JBFRFD010000529.1:0-2382 GCF_052114645.1 Arthrobacter sp. 2YAF22_2 | reverse complement strand
GCCCGTGCGGGACAGCTCGCCCAGGACGGCGGCGGCCCGTTCCGGATCCCTTTCGAGGACGACGGCGGCGCCGTCGGACAGGCTGAYCATCACSGTSAGSGAATGGGCCACGACGTCGTGCATCTCGCGGGCGATCCGGTTGCGTTCGTTCACGGAGCCAAGCTGCGCCGTCGTCGCGGCCCACGCCGTGATCTCCTGCTCGTGTTCGCGCCGCTGGCGGACAGAGATGCCGATGCCGGCCGCAATGACGTTGGAGAGGCTGACGCCAAGCCCGGCGGCGATGCTGGCGACCAGCTGGAAGTTGGCCGGCGCGCTGTCCGCCAGGGCAGGCAGGCGTCCGTCCAACGGTCCGGCCGCCAGCATCAAGTACAGCACCGCCAGCGGCGCCGTCGAAAGGGCCAGTGCGATCAGGGTGAAGCGCCGGGGGCGGGCCACGGCGACCGAGTAAAGCGCAAACCATAGTCCGGCCGAGGCGTTGGACCCCCACGGATGCAGCGAGCACACCCAGAGTTCCAGGACAGCGACGGCCAGCAGCACCGGGACCGGGTGCGAGCGGCGGAAGAGCAGCGCTGCTGCCGCGCCGACGAGCAGGACCACCACCGGCCAGGTCCCGCCGCGCACGGACTCCACCGCCGTCGGCGTGACCAGGACCAGGTAGGCGAGCACCACAATGGCGTTCGTCACCCGGGGGCGACGGAACAGGAAGCGGCRCAGCCGGCCGCGGCGTCGGGCCGTGATTTCGGCGAAGGACGCGCCGGCTTGGGCGGCCGGCGCGTCCTCGAGGGGTCCTGCATCAATCATGTTCTGAGCCTAGGCGCTGCCTGCTAGACGTCCCGCTTCTTGAGCAGGATGCCAGCCAGCAGCAGGGGGATGATGACCCAGGCGCCCAGGACCAGGGCAGCCTGCCAGGCTTCCAGCGTGTCCGGAACGTGTTCCGCGGCAGTCATCGGTGCGAGCGTGTTGTCGGGGATGAATTTCCGGAGTTCCTTGACGAAGTCGCCCTGGATGATTTGCAGCGCGATCGGCAGCACAAAGAAGATGCCCACCAGGCTCATGATGCCGCCGGCGGAGTTCCGGATCAGGGCACCGAGGGCCATCCCGATCGCGGCGACGGCGGCAACGTAAGCGCTGTTGATCAGCAGGGTCCGGTAGTAGTGCCCACTGGAGACGTCGAGGGTGTGGCCGTACTGGTCCAGGATCGGCACGGCCACCAGGCCGGCGAGGTAGAGCGACAGTGCCGTGACCAGAAAGGCGGACACCACCACGACGAGGAGCTTGGCCGCGAAGGCAGGGATCCGCTTCGGGACGGCGGTGAACGTAGACCGTGCCATTCCCGTGGTGAACTCGGAGCTGATGATCAGCACGGCCAGCGATCCAAGGATCAGCTGCGCGAACGAAATGCCGGCGCTGGGAGCCGAGGCGGCAATGTCGCCCTGGGCCGCCAGTGCGGCGGACCGCTGCGGATTCGCGTTGGAGGCCTGCAGCGCCTGGCCGATCCCCCAGGCCGCGAGGGCACCGACCCCCACAATGACGGCGACTGTGGCGCCGAGCAGGATCAGGGTGGACAGCAGGGTACGGAACTTGATGAATTCGGAGTTGAGGACCCGCAGGAAGCTCGGGCCCGGGCCGTTGCTGAGGCCGTCGCCGGTCCGGTCACTGCCCGTGCCGGCGTGCGCACCGCGGCGCGACGGAGTGGATTCGAGAGTGGTTGAGCTCATGGCTTAGTTGCCTCCGGACTCGACAGGTGCCGGGGCGCCCGTGGTGATCAGCGAGTGGTATTCGACCTCATCCTTGGTCAGCTCCATGTAGGCCTCCTCGAGGCTGGCCTGGAGCGGGGTGAGTTCATAGATCATGACGTGGTTGTCAAGGGCGGTGCGGGCGATCTGCCGCGGGTCCAGCCCGGTGACTTCGAGAAGTTCGTTCTCCCGCGCCTCGACGGAGACGCCGGCGCCGGCCAGCAGGCGCATCAGGTGGTCGGGCTGGTCGGTGCGGACCCGGGTGCGGCCCTGACCGTTGCCCGTGATGATGTCCTGGATCGGGGCGTCGGCGATGATGCGGCCACGGCCGATCACGATCAGGTGGTCCGCGGTGACGGCCATTTCGCTCATCAGGTGGCTGGACAGAAACACCGTGCGGCCTTCGGAGGCGAGGTACTTCACCAGGTTGCGGACCCAGACCACGCCTTCCGGGTCCAGTCCGTTGACCGGCTCGTCCAGGATGATGGTCTGCGGGTCGCCGAGCAGCGCCGCGGCGATCCCCAGCCGCTGGCCCATGCCGAGCGAGAATCCGCCCACCTTTTTCCGGGCCACCTCGGCCAGGCCGGTCATCTCGATGACTTCGTTCACACGCTTCTTGGGGATGCTGTGTGTGGCGGCCATGGCC
>NZ_JBFRFD010000528.1:0-2387 GCF_052114645.1 Arthrobacter sp. 2YAF22_2 | reverse complement strand
GACCAGGTCCTTGCGGTAGTACAGGACCTGGTCCCCACGCCGCCCAAGACGTGGGACGAAATGATGAGCATGTGCTCGATCGCCAAGACCAACAACATCGGCTGCTACTCCGGCCAGTTCTCGAAGTACGAGGGACTCACGGTAAACGCCTCCGAGGCGATCAACTCCGCCGGCGGTTCCGTGCTGGACAAGGACGGCAAGCCGAGCCTGAACACTGATGAGGCCAAGGCCGGCCTGGCCAACCTTGCCAAGGCCTACGCGGACGGCAATATCCCCAAGGAAGCCATCACCTACAAGGAAGAGGAATCCCGGCAGGCTTTCCAGGACGGCAAGCTCCTCTTCCTGCGCAACTGGCCGTACGTCTACAACCTGGCCGTCACCGAAGGATCCTCCAAGGTCAAGGACGTGCTGGGCATGACGGCGCTTCCGGGCAAGTCCGGCCCCGGTGCCTCGTCGCTCGGCGGCCACAGCGCCGGCATGAGCGTCTACTCCAAGAACAAGGCCACCGCTTCGGACTTCCTGAAGTTCCTCACCACCGAGGAAACGCAGAAGTTCTTCGCCACGCAAGGGTCGCTCGCTCCGGTGCTGAGCAAGCTTTACGACGACAAGGACCTCGTCGCCAAGCTGCCGTACCTGCCGGTGCTGAAGACCTCGATTGAGAACGCCGTCCCGCGTCCGGTGACCCCGTTCTACCCGGCCGTTACCAAGGCCATCCAGGACAACGCATACTCGGCCATCAAGGGCGAGAAGGCAGTGGACGCAGCGCTGTCCGACATGCAGAAGTCCATCGAAACCCAGTCAAAGTAGTCCAAAATGGCAACTGAATTGGGCCCGACGCCGGTAAAGAAGCCGGCGTCGGGCGGGACCGAACTCCACCATGCACCCAAGGGGGTGGGGGAGGACAATGTCATCGCGAGCCAGGGCAAGTGGGCATCGTGGCTGTTGGCCCCCACCGTCATCGCGCTGGCCGTCGTCATCGTTTACCCGATTGTCAGCGCCATCGTGATGTCCTTCCAGGCCGACGCTGGCTTGGATCCCGCCACCGGCCTCTTCGCCGAGGGCGGTCCGGCGGGTCTCACCAACTACGTCAACTGGATCGCCCAGCAGTGCGCTTCCCCCGGCGGCGGAACCGTAGCCTGCCCGCCCGGCACCCTCGGCTCCCAGTTCTGGTCCGCGACAGCCACCACGTTCTTCTTCACCATCGTGACCGTGAGCCTCGAGACCGTGCTCGGCTTCTGGATGGCCATCATCATGGCCCGCACCTTCCGCGGCCGCAGCCTGATCCGCGCCGCAGTACTCGTGCCGTGGGCCATCCCCACCGCCGTGACGGCCAAGCTGTGGCTGTTCATCTTCGCGTTTGAGGGGATCGCCAACAAGCTCTTCAACGCATCCATCCTGTGGACCGGCAGCGAGTGGCCGGCCAAGTGGGCGGTCATCATCGCCGACGTCTGGAAGACGACGCCGTTCATGGCGCTGCTGATCCTGGCCGGGCTGCAGATGATTCCGGCCGAGGTATACGAGGCCGCCAAGGTCGACGGCGCCTCGGCTTGGCAGCGGTTCCGGATGATCACCTTGCCGCTGGTCAAGCCGGCGCTGATGGTGGCCATCCTCTTCCGCACCCTTGACGCGCTGCGGATGTTCGACCTGCCCTACATCCTGACCGGCGGGGCAAACAACACCACCACGCTGTCCATCCTGGTCATCAGCCAGATCAGGCAGGGCTTCAACGTGGCGGCAGCGCTGTCCACCATCACGTTCATCATCATTTTCCTTGTCGCCTTCATCTTCGTGCGCTTCCTGGGCGCGAATGTCGTGGAGCAGCAGACCGGCGCTAGTAAGGGGAAGAAATGACCGCCGCCGCTACCGAGCTGCGCGCGCAGCAGGACCAGGGCCGCAAGACCGCCCAGAACCGGGAGAAATGGGCCCAGGGGCGGACCTACATCAGCGCCGTGGTGATCCTCATCTGGTGCCTGGCCCCGGCCTACTGGATGGTGGTGACGGCATTCCGCGAGGTTGGCTTCACGTACGACACCTCGGTCCTGCCGACGCACGTCACGCTGGACAACTTCATGACCGCGTTCGATACCTCGTTCGGCAACCACTTCGGCCAAGCGCTGCTGAACAGTGTGTTCATCGGCGGCGTGGTCACTGTGGTGTCGCTGCTGATCGGCGTATTCGCCGCCTACGCCCTGGCCCGCCTGAACTTCCGGTTCAAGTACCTCGTGCTGGGCTTCATCCTGGGTGCTTCGATGTTTCCCGGCGTCGCCCTCATCACCCCGCTGTTCCAGCTGTTCACCAACATCGGCTGGATGGGAACGTACCAGGCCCTGATCATCCCGAACATCTCGTTCGTGCTGCCGCTGACCGTCTACACCATGACGTCGTTC
>NZ_JBFRFD010000527.1:0-2398 GCF_052114645.1 Arthrobacter sp. 2YAF22_2 | reverse complement strand
AATACCGGACGCGGGGGCCATGTGCTGTTCGTGCACGTTCCAGGCGCCTTGGGCGTGGATGGTGGAGCGGAAACGCCCCTCCCCCAACGCCTCGTAGTAGAAATCGCCCTCGGCCAGCACCGGTAGTTCAGCAGTCAACGTCGAGCCTTTCGCATCATCAATCAGAGAATCCCCACCACCCTATCGCCTGGGGCCGCCGCCTCTTCGCGGCGCCCTGGTCCGGCAGCCGCGCCGGCCACCTCGCCGGCGCGGGCCGCCCCGGCGGCCGGGCGGCGGCGCAACAGGACCAGGCCGAAGACCAGCAGGACGACGTCGCCGCCAATCATGATGCCCCAGCGACAGGCGCTGCTGACGTCGCCGAGCTGGAGTGCGATGTCCGAGACTGCGTGGATGAGCACCAGCGGCCAGATCGACGAGCCTCGCATCCGCAAGGCCGCCAGGCCGAATCCGGAGCAGCTGGCCCCGACCACCTGGGCGGCCGTCACGACCGGGTTCGCGCCGAAGGCGATGTTGCACAGGTGCATGAGGCCAAACAGCGCGGAGGCGAGGCCGGCTGCCCGCAGCGGGGTCCAGGACGCGAGGGCATTAAAAATTACCCCGCGGAACCACAATTCCTCGTAGACGCCGGTGGCCAGATAGCCCACTACAATCACGACGGTCGCCGTCGCCCCTACGTCCTTGATCCCGCCAACAAAGGGCGCGATGGCCAGGACCGCGGGAACGGCCAGGAGGGGGGCCCGCCATCGTCCGGAGGTGAAGACGTCACGGCTGCGGAATGCGACATAGCCGGCTGCGGCCACGGCCAGGGCGAGTACGGCAATGAACCGCTGTTGCATGGGTTCGAGGTCCGGCGCCAGCCAGCCAAGCAACAGGGCAGCGCCCAGGGTGGCTGCCGCGGCGGCTGCGGCCAGCAGCAGCGCCGTGGCGAACGGACGGGGTTGGGGTGCGGGCCGGGTGCTCATGAAGGATCCTTTTCCTGGGTGCGGAGGGGCGGGGTGGTGAACGATTTGGACGGGGCTGGTGTGTACGGTCTGGGCTTGAGGGCGTTGGTCTTCAGGCGCGGATAACCGGCAGCTGCGGCGCGGCTTGGTTGGCGCCACCGCCGCCGGGGAGAGCGCCGGCCGGGAGGGCGCGCCAGCGCAGGGCGGTGACCAGGACGCGTGAGCCCACCATGGCCAGGGCCATGACGACGAAGGCCGCCGTCCATGATTCGCCGCCGGAAATGTGGTTGCTGATCGAGAAGTCCCGGACGGCCCCCGAGGCCCAGCCGGCGGCGGATTCGGCGAAGCCGATGCGGCCGCCGATCACGAGGATCCAGAGCAGGGCGTAGGCGGCGCCGGCGCGGCTGGCGACGGAGCCGTCGGACCGCCGCTCCAGGCGCATGAAGATGCCCGCCACGATGCCCAGCGCGGTGCCGGCGCAAGCACCGATGGCGGCGAGCGCCGTGTCGTTTCCGGAGGCCGGCGCGGCAGACAGGAGCAGGAAGCCGGCGAGCAAGGCGAGGATGAGGGGAAGCACCAGCCGGCGGCCGGTGACCGTGCGGGTGCCCAGGTTGCTGCCGAGAATAAAGACGAGCAGTCCGAGGTTCAGAAGCCATTGTGCGGTAGTCATGGCTCCAAGGTACTGACGCGGATTCCGCGGCGATTCGGCCCCCCGGTGGAACCTGTTGTCCGGCTCTCCACCCGTGGGTGGAGGCGCGGGTGGAGGCGCGGGAGGGTCCCTTCAGCCGGTGGCGATCCCCTGGCGGAAGGCGTAGGCGACCAGCTGCGCCCGGTCCCTCAGTGCGGTTTTGGCCAGCAGGTGGTTGATGTGGGTCTTGACCGTGGAGTCGGAGACGAAGAGCCGGCCGGCGATTTCAGTGTTGGACAGCCCCTCCGCAATGAGTGCCAGGACGTCCAGTTCCCGCGGGGTAAGCCCACCGGGCGCCGCGGCCGGCAACCCCGGGGCGGCCAGAGCCTTTCCTTCCCCCCGCCCCAGCACCTCCAGCAGCCGCCGCTGCACCGTGGGATCCAACTGCGCGTCCCCGGCGGCGACCGTCAGCAACGCCTTCCGGATCTCTTCGGCGTCGGCGTCCTTGGTCAGGAAGCCTTTCGCGCCGGCCCGGAGGGCGGAAAACACCCAGTCGTCGTCCGCGAAGGTGGTCAGCACCACCACCCCGCACGACGGCACTTCGCGGCCGAGGATTGCCGTGGCCTCGACCCCGTTCAGGACCGGCATGTGCAGATCCATGAGGACGACGTCGGGATTCAGCCGTCCGGCTTGGCGGACGGCATCGGCGCCGTCCACTGCAACACCGACAACGCTGATTCCGTCGAGGAACCCGAGGATCATGGCCAGGCCGTCCCGGACCACTTTTTGGTCGTCCACTATCAGCACCCGCACTTGCCCGTCGCCCATC
>NZ_JBFRFD010000526.1:0-2419 GCF_052114645.1 Arthrobacter sp. 2YAF22_2 | reverse complement strand
GCCGAAGGAAGTCGCCTACGGGCCGTCCATGCTGGCCGCCGCCCTGGCCGYCATCCTGCTGCTTCAGTAGTGGTAGCTGTGGTCGGTGCGACGGCTTAAATAGCAAGTCGGCTTATCGAAACAGGTAATTTTGGCTACGCCTCCACACCGAACTGAGTACACCGCCATTGCCACCGAGTAGAACCCCATTTTTCGTTCCAAAAAGTCGAGTATTCGAAGTTATTGCCGCGCCGTTAATCGCCGTGCAAATGTGGTTCCAGCGAAGCTCCAGTGAATAAGCAATAGGGGATTCACTGGAATTCCGTTCACATATTCGGAACTCTGGAAAAGGAAATTACAATGACTGGTCTCATGGTCTCAATGCTCTCTTTCATCGCCGGCGTCAAGAACAAGCTCGAATCCGAAAAGGGTGCCACCGCGGTGGAGTACGGCCTGATGGTCGCGCTCATCGCAGTCGCCATCATCACCACCGTCGGCCTCCTAGGCGGCCAGCTCAACACGCTCTTCGGCGACGTCAAGACCGCCATCACCAAGACGCCCTAGCACCCACCAACGCATTCGTCGAAGCCCAGAGGCGGTGCGGCGGCAGTTCCGCTGCCATCGCATCTGCCTCTGGGCTTCTGTCGTCAGCGCATACGCAGGTGTGCCAGGTCTGAAGGTTCAGGAGGGGTCGTGCAAGGTCTCAAGTCCAAGGCGAAAGTCACTTCAGTGCGAGTGAGTGACGTTGGCTATTCAATTCGTTCACTGCAAGCTGCCACCGCAGTCGAGTACGCACTTCTGGTCGGCTTCATTGCCACCGCAACCGTTCTTGCCGTCGGCCTACTCGGGCCACAGCTAATTCCTGGATTCCAGGCCGCTACGGCTGGCTTGTGATGGAACACCCGGTCAAGCCCTGCGACAAGAGAAAATCCAAGGAACTGGGCGCCGTCGCCGTCGAGTTCGCCCTGATCCTTCCCATCTTCCTCGCACTAATTTTGGGGATAGTGGAATACGGAAGAGCATTCGGCATCCAGGTCTCCATGGCCGAAGGTGCCCGAGAAGCCGCGAGGTACTCAGCCATCCACTACGCAGACGCCGGCTACACAAACGCTGTGGCACAGCAGAAGGCAATTGACGCGGCGCCCATTGCCAGCCTGAAGCTTGCCGACGTCACAATCAACTCCTGCGCTCCAGGCTCGGATTCAGTCGTCACCATTAGCGCAAAGGTCAAGTACCTCACCGGTCTTCCGACGTTGGTCCCTTTTCTCCCCGACATTATGAACATCTCAGCTAAAGGGGTCATGCAATGCGGAGGTTAGCTAAAGAGCAACCGCAGGGCTGCGAGGCCGAGGACAAGGAGCGGGGTGTGATTGCTCCGCTCGCGGCCATTCTCATAGTTGCCCTTCTGGGCTTCGGAGCCCTGGCCGTAGACGTCGGCGCCATGTACTCGGAGAAAACACAACTGCAGAATGGCGCCGATTCAGCGGCACTCGCGGTAGCGCAAGCCTGCGCCAAGGTCACCACTTCAGCTCCGTGCGCCGCAGATCAGAGGGTAAAGGCTTCGCCTTACGCCAACGGCAACGCTCTTGACGGGTCCAGCAACGTTGTCTCGGCTGTCGTGAACAACGCCGCGGGCACGGTGGACGTCACCACTGAAACTCCGGCCGGCGCAGGCGGCGAACACTTCTCCCTCTATCTGGCTCGTGCCCTTGGTATCAATTCCGTAGAGATCCAGGCATTCGCGCAAGCGAAATTCGGTGGGTTCTCTGCTGCCGATGTCTTTCCGTTGACGTTCTCAAAATGCGAATCTGACCCGTCTTTTTTCAAGGGCCTCCAGTTCTTTCCTGAACACGGGACGTCGCTGTCCGATGATCCGAAGTACGCATGCCCCCATCAGTCATCGTCAGGGCACGAACTCCCTGGCGGTTTCGGTTGGTTGAAGCACCCGGGGCTCGACTGCAACGTACACGTCGACATCACCAGCCCCTGGGTCGAGTCCAAATCTGGCACGAGCTTCGATGGGACTTGCACGGACACATTTACCCGCTGGCAGGCGAGCCTAGCGGCCGRCAAAACGGTCGAGATTCTTATTCCGATCTTCGACACGGCCTGTCCGGATAAGGGTGGGACGGGAGTGAACCCCTGCGCAGCCTCTCCTTTTGGTAAGTCTTTTCGGATCGAAGCTTTTGCGCAGATTTCTCTTCGGGGTTGGCATTTCAACGGTGGCGGAAGTACCTATTACACGACGGAAGCCAGCGCGCTCAAAGGAAGCCTGAAGCTGAAAAATAGCGATACCGGACTGTACGGCACTTTCATAAAAAAGGTCACGCTGGCCGATGCTGCAAAAATGGGCGGCCCAATAACATACGGATCTCTTGGAGTCACGTTGTCCAAGTAGCCGCGACACACAATGAGTTTCAATCGGCATAAGGAGGAAGTC
>NZ_JBFRFD010000525.1:0-2422 GCF_052114645.1 Arthrobacter sp. 2YAF22_2 | reverse complement strand
CCTCCTACGCCAAGCACATCGACGACTTCACGGTCCTGCCGGTTTACGGCGGCTCCGCCTACGGCCCGCAACTGGCCGGCCTGCGCCGCGGCGCCCAGGTTGTTGTCGGTACCCCCGGCCGCGTGATCGACCACATCGCCAAGGGCTCCCTGGACCTGTCCGAACTCCAGTACCTCGTGCTGGATGAGGCTGACGAGATGCTGCGCATGGGCTTCGCCGAAGACGTGGAGCAGATCTTCCAGCAGACCCCCGAGGGCCGCCAGGTTGCGCTGTTCTCCGCCACCATGCCGAGCCAGATCCGCCGGCTCTCCAAGCAGTACCTGAACAACCCGGCCGAGATCCAGGTCAAGTCCAAGACCACCACCGGCGCCAACACCCGCCAGCGGTACCTGCAGGTGATGGGCCCGCACAAGCTCGATGCGCTGACCCGCATCCTCGAGGTCGAAGAGTTCGACGGCGTGATCGCCTTCGTCCGCACCAAGATGGCGACCGAGGACCTGGCCGACAAGCTGAAGTCCCGCGGCTTCCAGGCCGCCGCCATCAACGGCGACATCCCGCAGCAGCAGCGCGAACGCACCGTTGACGCGCTCAAGGAAGGCYGGATCGACATCCTGGTCGCCACCGACGTCGCCGCCCGCGGTCTGGACGTCGAACGCATCAGCCACGTGGTCAACTACGACATCCCGCACGACACCGAGTCCTACGTCCACCGCATCGGCCGCACCGGCCGYGCRGGCCGYTCCGGCGACGCSATCCTSTTCATGACSCCGCGGGAGAAGTACCTGCTGCGCTCCATCGAGAAGGCGACCCGCCAGCCGGTTGAGCAGATGCACCTGCCCACCGCCGAGACGGTCAACACCCTGCGCCTCGGCAAGTTCGCTGAGAAGATCACCGAGACCCTCGAATCCGAGGACGTCTCGGCGTTCCGCGACCTGATCGCTTCCTACGAGCAGGAGCACAACGTGCCGGCCGCCGAGATTGCCGCAGCACTGGCCGTCATGGCGCAGGGCGGCCAGCCGCTCCTGGTCAAGGAACTGCCTGCCGCTCCGGAATTCCAGAAGCGCGAGCGCTCCAAGGACGGCTTCGGCTCACGTGGCCCGACCCGCACGCTGACTGAGGGCAACGCCACCTACCGGATCGCCGTCGGACGCCGCCAGCGCGTCATGCCGGGATCCATCGTCGGCGCCATTGCCAACGAAGGCGGCATCTCCTCGGCCCAGATCGGCGGCATCGATATCCGTTCGGACCACTCCCTCGTGGAGCTCCCGGCGGACCTGAGCGCCGAGCAGTTGCGTGCATTATCCCGCACTCGGATCGGCGGTGAGCTGATCCACCTCGAACTGGACAACGGCCGTAAGCCTTCCGGTGACCGGGGCGCCTACCAGGGCAACCGTGGCGGCGACCGCGGCGGTTACTCCGGCGGCAGCGGAAACTTCAAGGGCAACGGCGGCTTCAAGCGCGAATTTCGCAAGAGCGACGGCGAGCGTTCCTCCGCGGACCGCGGCGGCCGAT
This sequence comes from Arthrobacter sp. 2YAF22_2, assembly GCF_052114645.1. Classification (NCBI taxonomy): domain Bacteria; kingdom Bacillati; phylum Actinomycetota; class Actinomycetes; order Micrococcales; family Micrococcaceae; genus Arthrobacter; species Arthrobacter sp. 2YAF22_2. The sequence continues at coordinate 910 of NZ_JBFRFD010000525.1, read as the reverse complement.
CCTTCAGCGACCGCAACGAGCGCGGCGTGGGCACCGACACCCGCAAACCCCGCACCGAAGGCGGCTTCAGRCCCCGCAACAAGTGGTAACCACTAGTTCCTAGGCAACACCAGAACGGGCCGGCTCTTGAGCCGGCCCGTTCTGCGTTGGTCCAGGGCTAAACGCCAGGAGTACGCTTCGTCACATCCCGGCTGCGGACCGGTGCCCGAGGCCCCTGTCCGACCCGGCTGTGGCCCCGAAATTCCCCGGAACGGCGGGGCTTTTGGCGGAACCGGAGGGGGCGGTCGGTCGATTTGTTGGGAGCCGGATCTTCCGGTAGAGTATTTACTCGTTGCCCCCCTAGCTCAGTGGTAGAGCGCGTTCTTGGTAAGAACGAGGTCACCGGATCGATTCCGGTGGGGGGCTCTGGATGGGGGCCTGTGTCAAGGCGGTTTTGACCGGCTTGACGCAGGCTTTTCTCATCCGTGGCGGTGTAGCTCAGTTGGTTAGAGCGCACGACTCATAATCGTGAGGTCGGGAGATCGAGCCTCCCCACCGCTACAGATCAAGACCCCGCAGGTGCGCCCTGCCGGGGTCTTTCTGGTTTAACCCGCTGACGACGGAACAGGTGCGGCGGTGGAGCGCTTGAGACAGAATAGGTCGATGACGCGAATCGCAATCATCGGCGGCCACGGCAAGGTGGCTTTGGAACTCTCCGGCATCCTCGCCAAGGGCGGGGCCGACGTGACATCCATCATCCGCAACCCGGACCACGCCGGCGACGTGGCCGCCACCCGCGCCACCCCGCTGGTACTGGACGTGGAAAAGTCGTCGTCGGCGGAGATCGCCGACGCGGTGAAGGACCACGACGCTGTGGTCTGGTCTGCCGGGGCCGGCGGCGGCAGCCCCGAGCGGACCTACGCCGTGGACC
>NZ_JBFRFD010000524.1:0-2458 GCF_052114645.1 Arthrobacter sp. 2YAF22_2 | reverse complement strand
CCACCACGCTCAGGGCGACGTGTTCATTGCCGGTCTCACGGGCGGAGATGAGGATTTCGCTGTTCGCGGGGGAATGCTCGATCGCGTTCATGAGGAGGTTTCCGATCACCCGGGATAGTTCGCGCGCGTCACCGTAGAGGGTGAGGTTCCCGGTCCGGGACTCTTTGAGGGTGATTGACCGGGATGCGGCGACCGGGTGTAAGTCAGCGACGGCGTCGCTGACGAGGTCGAACAGGGAGACGGGCTCCATGTGAAGCCTGAGCGTGCCTGACTGGATTTTCGAAAGTTCAAACAGGTCATCAACCATGCTGGCGAGAGTCTCTGCCTGAAGGCGGATCTGCCGGTGGTAGCGGTCCGGTTCCTCGACGACGCCGTCCTCGAGGGACTCCGCCATCGCACGCAGTGCTGCGAGCGGGGTGCGCAGGTCATGGGAGATCCATGCGACGAGGCGTCGCCGGGACTGCTCCAGCGTGGCGACTTCCTCCCGGGAGCGGGCGAGCCGCTGTGAGGTTTCGGCCAGTTCACGGGCCAGGGTGGCGAATTCGAGTCCGGTGTAGTCCTCCGGGACGACAATTTGGCCGTCGCCGATCGCCCGGGCCGTGGACCGGAGCCGGACGCCCGTCCGGCTGATGCCGACTCCCATCAACGCAGCGACAATCAGGCTGATGGCGGCACCGACGCCGATCACCCAGCACAGCACCACCAGATCGTGATCCGAGATATACATCTGGGCAGCAATCGCGATAGTGGCCGCCGCGATGGAAGCCACTGTAGCCACGACAACGATCAGCAGCCGCAACAGCATTGACTTGTGCCGTGCGAATCGCAGGGCAATTCCTGCGCAGGCGGCCACCAGGCCTGCCGCCACCGCCGCGGTGACGAGGATGATGCCAAAGTCCGCCAGTGCGATCATGATTCCCCGTGGCCCTGGACGCTGAGCCGGTATCCGATGCCCCACTCGGTGGTCAGCAACCGCGGTTTTGCCGGGTCGTCTTCGATTTTTTCTCGGACCCGACGAACATGAACGGTGACCGTGGATAGGTCCCCGAAGTTCCACTGCCATACCGCTTTCAGGAGCTGCGCCCGGCTGAAAACCTGGTCGGGGTGCTTGAGGAGGAAGGCGAGCAGGTCGAATTCGCGCACCGAAAGCCCGAGCAAGCGCCCGTCTTGGAAGATCTTGCGGTTGGACGCATCCACCCGGAAACAGCCCATGTCGAAGGGGGCTTCGGGGGTGATGTCGGTGATGCTGCGGCGAAGGATCGACTGCACCCGAAGGACGAGTTCACGCGGGGAAAACGGCTTGGCGAGATAGTCGTCTGCGCCTGCTTCAAGGCCCTCTATACGATCCTCGGTGGAACCCAGGGCCGTGAGCATGATGATCGGTGTCGACGCGTTGTCGCGGATTCGCCGGCAGACTTCAGCCCCGCTGATCCCGGGAAGCATCCGGTCCAGCACGATCAAGTCCGGCCTGGTGTGTTCCGCGGCCTTCAGTGCGCTGAATCCGTCAGCGGCGTGGTCAACAATGAAGCCTGCGGAGCGCAGGTAGTCGCAGGCGACTTCCCTCACGGTCGGATCATCCTCGACGACGAGAACCCGTCGGTCACGCAAATCGTCACCGAGGCGCACGGAGCCGTGGGTTCGGGCCATGTTCTCACCATAGGCCGCGGCTGTCCCGGTTGCGAGCGTTCCGGGCACCGCCGGGGTGACTGTGTGTGGTTCGTAAGACTTTCCGCGGTCGACGGCGGTCTACGCTTCTTTGGCCGGCCCGTCTCGCCCTCACGCTCCGGGCAAACGGCAAGGCGCGCCGCCTCGGATGGGAGGGGGCGCGCCTGGCTGCTGCGGGTCTTGCGCTAGACGGCCGTGTATCCGCCGTCGATCGGAATGGTCGCACCGGTGATGAACTTCGCCTTGTCGCTCGCGAGGAAGGTGATGAGGTCAGCGACTTCCTGGGCCTCTCCAACGCGGCCGGCCGGGTGCAGGTTTGCGTACTGCTCGAGGGTCGGTTCGTCGATCAGCGGGGTACGGATGACGCCCGGGGCTACCGCGTTCACGCGGATGCCTTCCTTGGCGTACATCGTGCCAGCGGCGCGGGTCATGTTCACGACGCCGCCTTTCGAGGCCGAGTAGGCGATGTTGTTCGAGACGGCCACCAGGCCGAACATCGAAGCGAGGTTGACGACTACACCGCCGTCGCCCTGCTTGAGGAGCTGCTCGATGACGTACTTGTTGGTGTAGAACACGCCGGAGTAGTCGATGCCGTTGGTGCGCTCCCAGTTGTCGACCGTCGAGGTGACGACGTCGCCCTCGCCGCCGACGCCGGCCGAGGCGACGGCAATGTCGAGCTTGCCAAATTCCTCGACGGTCTTCGCGACGGCGGCCTCAACGCTCTCGGCCTTCGAGACATCGCCCTGGACGAACTTCGCGCCGATTTCGTCGGCGACTTCCTGCGACTTGGGGT
>NZ_JBFRFD010000523.1:0-2464 GCF_052114645.1 Arthrobacter sp. 2YAF22_2 | reverse complement strand
CAGCAGACCACGTGGTCGCCGGGCAGGCCGAGGACGCGCTTGACATAGGTCGTGTCGCTGCCGGTCAAGCCCAGCCAGTGGCCGGCGCCGGCAAGGAAATCCGCCGCCGGGCCCTTGCCGCTGTTGAGCGGGGCGAAGGAACCGCGGCCGTCAAACACCACGACGTCGCCGCGGCGGACCGGTTCAAAGGCAAAGTCCGTGCGCGAAACCAGGATCCTGTCCCCGTCGCGGAGCAGCGGTTCCATCGATGCCGACGGGATGAAGTAGATGTCCAGCCAGAGCGAGCGGACCAGGCCGCTGATGAGGACAGCGAGGACCAGGCCCAGAAGCGCAAAACGCCAGCCCAGTTTCCTGGGCCGGCGTTTTGTCTGTTCCATGATCCGTATCCCCTGGCGCTCTTCTAAATTGAACAGCGCAGTGGCGGCTGGTTGCGGCAGATGCCGGAACCAGTCCGTGGATCCGCGCAGGATCGTCCGGAGGACTTACTTGGCGGTCTGGAAGTCGCGCTTTTCCTTGATCTTCGCAGCCTTACCGCGCAGTGCACGCATGTAGTAAAGCTTGGCGCGGCGCACGTCACCCTTGGAGACGAGCTCGATCTTGTCGATTATCGGGGAGTGCACCGGGAAGGTACGCTCCACGCCAACGCCGAAGGAGACCTTGCGGACGGTGAAKGTTTCGCGCACGCCGTCGCCCTGGCGGCCCAGGACGAAGCCCTGGAAAACCTGGACACGGGAGTTCTTGCCTTCGATGATGTTCACGTGCACCTTGATGGTGTCACCCGCGCGGAACTCGGGAACATCGTTGCGCAGCGAGGCTGCGTCTACGGAATCGAGGATATGCATTGATCCACTCCTGGTGAACGCCACAGGTCATTCACGTTGGGTCACGACGGCCAAGCCCGGGCGCATTTGCGCGCCGGAAATTCCCGCCGAAAGTATTGTCGTTCCGGCTCCGTCAGGAATTGACGGGGCCGGGGTGCCGCTGTTGGTCACGCTCCCCCTGTGGCAGGTTCGCTACCCAGCAGGCACAAAGACTAATTTTGCCACATTCCGGGGCGTTGTGGTGAATTGGCTGTGGTGGATCGGCTTCGCTCAGGCGTCGCTGCGGCGCTGGAGCCGGCCGTCGACGACGTCGTATCCGAGTTCCCCGAACGCCGTGCGGTCCGCGCGGGGCAGTTTGCCGGCGTCGAACACGTCGAGCAGGTCCGGACGGCGTTCAGCGGTCCGCCGGTACTGTTCGTGCCGCCGCCATTGCGCGATCTTGCCGTGGTTGCCGCTCAGCAGCACGGCGGGAACCTCGCGGTCCCGCCAGCTGGAGGGCTTGGTGTAGACCGGATATTCCAGCAGGCCGTCGGAGTGGGATTCCTCCACGAGCGACTCGGGGTTGCCGACGACACCGGGCAGCAGACGGCCGACGGCCTCGACCATGGCCAGCACTGCCACCTCGCCGCCGTTGAGCACGTAGTCGCCCAGGCTCATGGGCCGGACGGTGAAGTGGTCCGCGGCCCACTCCAGGACGCGTTCGTCGATGCCCTCGTAGCGTCCGCAGGCGAAGACCAACTGGTCCTCGTACGCGAGTTCGTGCGCGATCGCCTGGCTGAAGCGCTCCCCCGCCGGCGACGGAACGATCAGCACGGGCTTGCGGGCGTCCCCGCCGGCGGCAGCCGTGGGCGCGGCTTCGGCAACGGCGGTCAACGCCTGGGCCCAGGGTTCGGGCTTCATCACCATGCCGGCGCCCCCGCCGTAAGGAGTGTCATCCACCGTGCGGTGCCGGTCCGTGGTGAAGTCCCGAAGGTCGTGGACGTTCAGGTCCAGCAGCCCGTCCTGGCGCGCCTTCCCGATCAGGGAAAGCTCCAGCGGGGCCAGGTATTCGGGAAAGATGCTGACGACGTCGATCCGCATCTCAGGCGCGGTTCCCGTCGCGGGCACCCGCGTCGGTACCCTCCGGCCCCGGGCCATTGTCGCCGTCGGAGTCGCCGTCGTCGCTGTCGCCGTCGTCGGCGGTGGCTCCGGTCTCGGTGTTGACTTCGAAGAGTCCGTCCGGCGGGGTGACGAGGACGTACTTTTCGGCGATATTGACCTCGGGGACGATCTGCTCCACGAACGGGATCAGGATTTCCTTCCCGCCCTGGTCAGTCACCACCAGCAGGTCCTGGACCGGGAGGGTGTGCAGCCCGGAGACCTTCCCAACCACCGTGTCACCGACCCGGACGTCCAGGCCCACGAGTTCGTGCTCGTACCAGCCCTCGTCGTCGTCCTCCTCGGCCAGGTCCTCGGTCTCGACGAAGAGCTTGGCGCCGCGGAGGGCTTCCGCGTCGTTGCGGGTCTCCACGCCCTCGAAGGCCAGCAGCAGGATGTCCTTGTTCCAGCGAGCGCTTTCCACGGTCAACGGGCCGGCCGAGGCCGGTTCCACCACGAACTGCGTGCCCGGAACAAAGCGGTCTCCGGGCGCGTCCGTGAGCAGC